>CAZPUW010000060.1:0-10848 GCA_964589795.1 uncultured bacterium | reverse complement strand
AACCTACGACCTTTGGGTTATGAGCCCAACGAGCTACCAGACTGCTCCACCCCGCGCCAAGGTCTCATTAGTGAGACCAGCCGTTAATATAGACCGTTCAAGTCAATTACGCAACTCGGCCAAAATTGAACCCGAAACTAGCTTCTATCACTACGCTCTGATAAGATTCGGAATAACCGATATTTATCAGCATCCCTTATGTGTATAATTGAGTTGAAAACTGTATCTCCACTAATCATTATTCGAATTTACAGAGTAGTTCGGTGCTTCTTTCGTAATGATAATGTCGTGTGGATGTGACTCACGCAGGCCGGCACTGGTAATCCGAACAAATTTAGCATTCGTAATTAAGTCATGTATTGTAGGTGTGCCGCAATATCCCATCGCAGCTCGAAGTCCGCCCATCAATTGATGTACAGTGTCAGCCAGTGGCCCGCGATAAGGAACACGCCCCTCGATACCTTCCGGTACAAGTTTCTCCGGTTCCGTGCCGTGTTGAAAGTAACGATCCGAAGAACCTTTCTTCATTGCCGCCAATGAGCCCATACCATGATACACTTTAAACGAACGCCCCTCAAAAAGGATATGCTCACCGGGCGATTCTTCCACCCCGGCAAACAGAGAACCAATCATGACTGTTTCAGCACCTGCTGCAAGCGCTTTCGCGATATCACCGGAGTACTTGATGCCACCGTCCGCAATTACCGGAATATTATGTTTCGCAGCTTCTTCAGCACTTTCCAATACTGCAGTAATCTGTGCTGCTCCGACACCTGCGACGACACGCGTGGTGCAAATCGAACCGGGACCAACTCCGATTTTTACCGCATCCACTCCCGCAGAAATTAAGTCCGCGACCCCTTCCTTTGTAACAACATTCCCTGCGACTAAATCAATTTTCGGAAACAATTCGCGTAAAGATTCGACCGTTTTAATTACACCGATGCTGTGTCCATGTGCAGAATCGACAATAATCACATCGCAACCCGCTTCAATAAGCAGGCTTGCTCGTTCGATAGTAGCGTCACCGACGCCGACTGCCGCACCTACCCGCAGACGTCCATGTGAATCTTTACATGCTATCGGGAATTGCCGTTTTCGGAGGATGTCCTTTACGGTGATTAAGCCAACGAGTTTACCTTCATCATCTACTAATGGTAATTTCTCGACACGGTGTTGTTGCAGGATTTCCACTGCGTCGTCAAGCGACATTCCTGGACGAC
The DNA here is from genome assembly GCA_964589795.1 of uncultured bacterium. Taxonomy (GTDB): domain Bacteria; phylum Electryoneota; class JAOADG01; order JAOADG01; family JAOADG01. Next base: position 9,625 of record CAZPUW010000060.1, on the reverse strand, counting down.
CAGTAATTAATTTCCGTGTCATCACCTTCTTTACTTTTTCATCAAGGCGTGTTTCAAACCGTAAATCACGATTAGTCAACATACCGACTAACTTGCCATGATCGACGACCGGGAAGCCAGATACACCGGTTTCCGCCATTAACTGAAGTGCCTGAGCGATGGTCTTTTCAGGGGAAAGTGTGATAGGTTTTGCGACAATCGCAGATTCCGAGCGTTTCACCCGATCAACTTCAACAGCTTGTTCCTGCGGGGTCATATTTTTATGAATTATACCAATTCCACCCTCGCGGGCGATAGCGATAGCTAACGGAGCAGTAGTAACTGTGTCCATCGCTGCGGAAACAATCGGAAGGTTTAGGCGAATATTTTTCGTTAGACGAGTCGAAAGCTCCACATCCCGCGGCACAACTTCCGATTTAGCTGGTATAAGGAGTACATCGTCGAAAGTAAGTGTTTCACCTAAGATTTTTTTGTGTAAAGTGCTCATATTATTTCCTTTTCTTACAATATTTCCGAAATGCGGAACGCATCTTTTTCTACCAACCGGCGGCACGGAACGACATCCATACCATACCAATCGCTTTTACCTTTACCAACCAGTACCATACACCTATACTGCTACCGGCCAACACGACAATCAATAGGAAAGTAGCCGCCCGCGTTGAATTTCTAAATGCAGTTAGTATAGCGGTAATGTCACGGTACAAACCCCATAGCAGAAAGAAGAATGCCACTACCAACCAACCGATACTGATAGAATGTGCAGAAAGTTGTCCGACCAAAATCAAACTAAGCGGTAGTAATAGTAAGTGGTTAGCGAAACCCCATGTGAGATATGAAATTGCTTTGGTAAGTGCAATTCTTTGACGGGTAAAAATCGAAACGAATGATAATATAATTCCAAAGATGCCTGCAATTACGGTAAAGAAAACTAATAGAAACGCAATACAAATCGCAGGATTCCAGATTATCAGGTTAGCCCAGACTTTAACAATGGGGTTACCGATAAGTGTAGTAAGAAATACATCGAACGAGTAATCGTGCCGTAGCCCAAAAATGGTTGCAGCACCAAGTGTTGCAGTTATTAGTGAAATTAACAAACCAATGATTACAGTTTCACCAAATTGGAATATCCGACCATCACGGACATCAGTAAAGAAACCACCTGGATGTAAAAGACTCCGTGTGACGTGCATTCGCAGTACTTTATTTTGACCGACGGAAAATGCGAAAAGCAGTAACACAAGCAAACCAGAGACGATGAAAGTTGCCGCGCTCGAGGCGGGTGCATCACTGACCGGTGTGGGTTTGACCGGTATACCGTTTAAATAATCTCGCAATGTCACAAAAGTCGTACGTTCATTGCGTTGATAAGAAATCACTCCAACCGGTAATGTGTATGGTGATTCATCAGGTGTTCGATTTAAAAGCGGATACTGGGTTTGATAGTCATTTAAACCGCCTAACACAAAGCCAGCGCAAGAATGAACGGCAGTTTGGTCAAGCGTTTTTATCAACGACAAGGATTGACGCAATTCGGAAGCAGCATCGTTTCCTTTTTGCGTTAGTGGGTCGAGTAAAATACCTATGGTACCCGCTAACAATGGACTAGCACCTTCCGGCAACGTGAGATTCTGTGCAGTCAGGCCGGGTAATCGCTCCCATATCTGGAAATCGGCTATTCTTGTAGTTAGCGGTTTTGGAGTTGAAAGAAATACTAAATGTCCGGTTTCGTGACGAATTTTTTGAAAGATATCTGCGTATTCTTCATCTAAATCATCAGTTGGGAGTCCAAACCCGGGACTAACGCCGAGTATGGATGGGTGGTTGCCAGAATGATCCGCGAATTGACGTAAAATAGAGACGATGTACTGGCGAAATTCTTCACCACGTAGGATGCGGGCAGGAGGAAGCGAAACCGGTGTTTCCACCAATAAATACAAGCCATAGCGGTCAGCCAGGTGAATTAGATAAGGATGGGGAAGTTTTCCGATTATGCGTAGTGTATTCAGACCAAGTGATTTTGCTGCAAAAATGTCACGTTCGAGTTGAAAGGGAGTTGCTGACCACCCCGTCTCGGGAAATTCTTCGACATAATTGGCAGCTACTATTTTTATTGGTTGACCGGAGTGTGTAAAAAAACCGGAAGGTGTAACTTCAATGTCCCGGAAACCGACATATTCAGTAATCTCATGAAGAAGTTGCTCTTGGTCATATAACCGCAAATTTAAACGATAAAGATTGGGTTGTACCGGACTCCAAGACAGTACATTCGGAACAGTATATGTCGCAGTACCTTGTTTGATAGAGCGTTGCGGTAATTCGATGTCGATGCTATTCGACGCAATCAATTCGTCGGAAGAGAAAGGAGTTAGCGTCCAGCGTAATTGCAATTGTGTGGGCGTGCCGGCAGGTAGCGCATACGAAGGTAATGGTTTAGAATCGCGAATTAAATAAGTCAATTGCAAACGTCCACCGCCGGTTCCAGCGACAGTATTCACCGAATAAGATTCGATGCGGCGTAAAGGTAGGGCAAGAAGATACGCGTCGCGAAATATACCCGAGTAACGTTTTGGTGTATAGAAACCAGCCGGGAGGGGAAACTCATCTGACCGGCTCACTTCTGCTTGCAGTTCAATGCTTAAAGTGTTGTCGGTATCGTAACGGAGTTGATTCGGGGGAATGTCGATAAACATCGCATCAGCGCCACGTCCGAGCGCCAAGAACTCACCGTTTAATGTGACGGAAGCATCTTGTCCGATGCCGAGGAAAATTAAGCGAAATTGATAATTAGCCAGTCGAGACGGTACACGAAATATCCGCGAGATTTTGACGGGATCGGTTCCATTGTAACTGAACGGAACGCGGAGGGTAGCTGGAGTAGAGCCACCGAAAATATTCCATTCACCGTTTAACGAAATTATTTTCGTGGAATCAGTTGTACCGTCGATTCCGATTAAAGCATCGAATGGATGGGTATCCCCGAATTTAAATTCTTGCGCATTTGCGATGAAAAGCGTAGTGAATAGGAGGAGAAGTGTGATAATAAATCTATACATGGATTGTTTCAGTGAGATTATCGAAAATGTGTAGTAAAGTTACGAATATAGAGTAATCATTAAGATACGAACCAAAGTACCAGTATTCCTGCTGCTATTCGATACCAACCGAACGGAGAAAGACCACCGCGTTGAAGGAATTTGACAAAACCTTTGACGGCAAAGGCGGCAACTACGGCGCTGGCAACCATACCAACAGTGAAAACGCCGATACTGGCATGATGGAAGACTTCCTTGTAGCTCTTTGCCAATTCAAATACTGTCGCAGCTAAGATTACGGGGAGTGCAAGTAAGAACGAGTATTCCGCAGCCGCCGCGAGCGATAAACCGGCAAGCATGCCACCAAGAATTGTAGCCATAGAGCGGGAAGTTCCTGGCCAAAGCGAAGCAATCTGCGCTATTCCTATAATCAAAGCCATCTTCCATGTCACTTCACCAACACTAACACCGGATGTTCCACTTTTTTTACGGTGGATGCGCTCCAAAATAATCATCAGGATACCGCCAACGATAAGCGCACCAGCGATAGAGGTCGGATTGAACAATTTCTCTTTGATAGCGTGGTGAAACAATACACCGACAAATGCCGCGGGACAAAAACTGATAAATAGGTTCAAAATGAGTTTACGTCCAGCCGGATCGGCATGAACCACACCATTCCACATTTCAGCGATTCGTTTTCGATACAGACCAATAATTGCGAGGACAGCGGCACCCTGAATGATAACGTTAAAATCATCGACGGCATTTTTGGCAGATTTTGACATTCCCATCCAATCGGCAGTCAGGACAAGGTGTCCGGTACTGGATACGGGAAGAAATTCGGTCAGGCCTTCGACGATACCGAGAATCAATGCCTGCAGGTAGGTGAATTGATAGACTGGTTCCGCAATGCCAGTATCTACTGGGGTTTGCGGGGAACCAGCGACGGCTAAAATGCAAATCGGTAGCAATAACACGGTTATAACGCCAATACTCAGACCTTTTCTCATTTTCACCTTTTTATAGATAAATCAAGGAAACTATTCCCATTCCACTGTTGCCGGTGGTTTAGATGTAATATCGTAAACAATACGATTGACTTGCCGGATTTCATTGGTAATGCGATTGGCAACACGGGCAAGGAAATCCCAAGAAAAACGCGAGAAATCGGCAGTCATAAAGTCGTTGGTGTTGACGCTCCGGATAGCAACAGCCCGCTCATAGGTGCGGTAATCACCTTGTACACCGACACTTCGGATTGGAAGTAGTACGACAAATGCCTGTGAAACGTCGTGGTACAATTTATCGCGACGAAGTTCTTCGATGAAGATAGCATCGCACTCGCGCAAAATGTCAAGCCCCTCTTTTTCGACAGCACCAAGATAGCGAACGGCCAGACCGGGGCCGGGGAAGGGGTGACGGTCGACAAGGTTTGCGGGTAAACCAAGCGCACGACCTACTTTTCGGACTTCATCTTTGAAAAGCTCGCGGAGGGGCTCTAACAAAGGAAAAGGTAGTATTTCGGGTAAACCACCAACGTTATGATGGGATTTGATGGTAGCGGAAGGGCCGCGAACGGGGGAACTTTCGATGACATCGGGGTAAAGGGTTCCCTGTGCCAGCCATCCGATACCTTCATGCTTCTTAGCAGCATTGGCAAAGGTCTCGATGAAGACACGGCCGATAATTTTACGTTTCTTTTCCGGTTCGCTAACTCCCGCTAACTCGCTCAGAAATTCATGTTCGGCGTTTACGCGCTCAATTTTCAGACCCAAATCGCGGAATGCCGCCTCGACCTGATCCCCTTCATTCTTGCGTAAGAGGCCGTTATCGACAAAAATCGGAAGGAGACGGTCACCGATGGCACGACCGAGAAGGGCGGCGGTGACTGACGAATCGACACCTCCGGAAAGACCGAGTAAAACTTTTTTATCGCCGATTCGTTCGGTTAAATGCCGCGTAGCGGTATTGATAAAGGCTTCAGTCGTCCAATTCCCTTTCGCGTGGCAGATATCATACAAGAAATTGTGCAGGATAGTGCTACCAAGCGGAGTGTGGGTTACTTCAGGGTGGAACTGCACACCAAAGCGGTTTTTGGCAATATTTTCGATGATACAATGGGCGGTACTGCCGCTGCTACCAATGGTAGTGTAGCCATCGGGGAGTTGCAGGATGCGGTCGCCATGGCTCATCCATACTTCAAATTCGGCTGGAAGCGAAGTCAATAGCCGTGAGGTGTGGGTGTCAGAAACAAAAGCGCGACCAAATTCACGATGGTCGCTGGGTTCGACCTGACCGCCGGTCTGATGGGCAAGCGCCTGCAAGCCGTAACAAATTCCCAAAATCGGGATATCCCAATCGAGGACGCTAGGATCCAGTAACGGCGCACCATTGTCATATACCGATGCGGGGCCGCCGGAGAGCACCAAACCGATGGGTTGGCGGGCAGACAGCTCTTCGCGGGTGTAATTGTGGCGAACAATTTCGGAAAAAACGCCTAATTCGCGGATTCGGCGGGCGATAAGCTGGGTATATTGCGAGCCGAAATCGAGGACAAGAATGCGCTCGCCCGGTTCGGCAATGGTTTGGATAGCTTCGGATTGGTTTGTGTTCAAGTGAAATCCCGGAGTTTCTGGTATTACGTATGGAACACAATCTAATCGGGGAAGGGGGGAGATAAAAGTGGCAGCACCACGGGCATTTTGGGGACGGGGGACGGGGGACAGGGGACTGGGGTCGGGGAAAGGAAGGATATTGGATTAGAGATTCAGGATTTGGGATTCGGTTAGGAAAAGACGAAAAAAAGAAAGGTTGAATAATCAAAATAATAGAAGTCGAAAAACGGGGAATTTGTTTTGCGCGAAGGAGTCGCAATAATGGAAAGAATTGAATAATAAAAGTTTGGAAGGGAAATTGGTTGCGACTAACTCGCAATAATTGGAAATTGTATATATAAGATATATATTTTATATTAAATTGTGGATAACTCTCAAAAAGTTTTCACAAACTTTTTTGGGACAGAGTACGGAAAAGGATGGGGGGATAGGGAACAGGTAATAGGGAATGGGGAAAAGATAAAAAAAGAATGGGGCAATGAGTTCAGGGAAGAACAAAAACAAAGGAGATGGGAATGATACGGAAGAAATTAATCAAGTTAGGTGGTAGTTATGCTATCGTTCTCGATAAGTCGCTTTTGTTGATGCTGGGCATCAAACCGGAGACGACATTAAATGTCACGACGGATAACTACCGTATCATGATTGAGTCAAGTGAGAATCGGCGAAAGCGACTAGCGAGCGATGAGTATCTCAATTCACTTATGAGCCAGCAGGGGGTATTGAAATTGCTCAATCGTGAGGGGCTGAAGGTAGCGGCAAAAAAGAAGTAGGGGGAAGATGGTTGCCGGTCGCCAGTTACCGGTAAAAGATGTGGGTGTACTAAGCTTCAAAAATGACTATAAAAAAGGCTACAAGCAAAAGATCGTCACGTCATTTCACTACGTATCTGCTTCGCAGGATACTTCGTTTCATTCCTCGCAAATCTAATTGGACAGGCAAGAGTGCCTGTCCTACGAATCGCCTGACAAGAATGTCGGACGTACTGTTTTAACGATGACCGTAGTATATTAGGATGAATAATTGGAAGGATGTATGCCGCGAATTCGGGTATTGTCGGAAATCGTAGCGAACCGCATCGCCGCCGGTGAAGTGGTCGAGCGCCCGGCATCGGTGCTGAAAGAACTCGTCGAAAATGCTATCGATGCGGAATCGACGCGAATCGAGATTCAGATTCGAGGTGCAGGAAGGAATCTAATTCAAGTTGTCGACAATGGACTCGGGATGGATCGCGAAGATCTTTTATTGGCATTCGAACGACACGCAACGAGTAAAATCCGCCAATTTGAAGACCTTGAAGCACTGTTGACACTTGGTTTCCGGGGGGAGGCGCTGCCATCCATCGCATCGGTCGCACGAGTGGAAGTGAAGTCACGATCCGCAGATGAAGAGACGGGATGGTATCTTGCCATCGATGCCGGGCGTGTCGTACGAATTGAACAAATCGCGGTGCCAGTCGGCTCAACATTCAGCATTAAAAATTTGTTTTATAATGTTCCCGCACGACGACGATTCCTCAAATCGAATGCAACCGAATTCGGACACATTCACGTCCGGTTCAAACGATTCGCGTTGTCACGCCCTGAAATAGAATGGAAATTTACCAACGACGATGAAGTGCTCTACACGCTGGCTCCCGGTACATTGGAAGAGCGGGTTACACAGGTATTCGGGGAAAAAGTCGCGGCGGATTTGCGTCCCATCGGTTGGGAAGAGCAAGGACTTCGATTGACCGGAATGGTTGGAACGGCACCTTTACTCAGGATGCAACGGGGCGATCAACACCTGTTTCTCAATAACCGGCTCATTCGCTCACCGTTCATCACGAATGCCGTAACGGCAGGATTGGGACAGATTGCGGAACCGGGGATGTTTCCCTTCTACATTCTGTTTATCGAGTTGACGCCGAAACAATTTGATGTGAACGTTCACCCCTCGAAAGAAGAAGTAAAGTTCGATAATGAGCCGTTAATTCGCAGAATTGTGGTGGATGCGGTACGCGATGCTTTGCGGAGTGGCGGGTTGGAACAACCGACCCACCGGTTTGAAGAGGAGCACACCGGAACAAAAACAGTTTCGGAAAATTACCCGGAACCGAATGTCGTACGTGAGCCGAACGCGCCGGTGAAGCGACCTTCGGGGTTCTTCGACCAACCACAGGGATATGTACCGGTACGGTATCGAGAACGTCCGGCTTCGCAATATTCATTACTCGAAACAAAACGGGATTGGGATACTGCGACGGGGGGCGGCGGGGAACTGGCGAGTGCGGCGGACGACACGGCGTTGCAACAGCTGGCGGCGGGATTTGAGAGAGGCGAAGCAAGTTCACTGTGGCAGATTCAAGGGAAATACATACTCGTACAAGTACCGTCTGGGTTGGTGATTGTCGATCAACACGTCGCGCACGAACGAATTTTGTATGAACGGGCTGTGAAAGAGATGTCGAGAGATGGGTGGAAAGTTCAGGAGTTGTTGTTCCCGGTAGAAATTACGGCAAGCCCGGATGATGTGGCGGTAGCAGGAGAATTGATTGAGGAATTTGCGAAGTTGGGATTTCGAATCGCAGTAAAAGACGCAACGACATTGATTTTGAGCGGCACACCGCAAGGATTGAAGCACATTACGCAAGATGAAGTGATGGTAAAACAGATTTTAGATTTGTACCGAAGAGATTTTGAAGCGCGACCGGAACAGATGGATAGGTTAGCGGCAACATTTGCATGCAAAGCGGCAGTGAAAGCGGGAATGCCGTTGGCAATATCGGAAATGCAGACGTTATTGGAAGAATTGTTTCGGTGCGATTTACCTTACGTGTGTCCACATGGAAGACCGGTTTTAATTCAACTCACGATAGATGAATTAGACCGACGTTTTGGGCGGTCGGGCGGGTGAAACGACTGCTGTGCATCGTGGGACCGACCGGGAGCGGAAAGACCGCAGTCGGAATTTGTGTTGCGGAAAAATTGCATGCGGAAATTGTGTCGGTAGATTCGCGGCAAGTGTATCGCGGATTTCGGATAGGAACAGCGCAACCGACGCAGGAAGAAAATGAGCGAGTTGCGCATCACTTAGTTGATTTTCAGGATGCGAACATCCCGTTTACAGCGGGGGCATATGCAAAGCTGGCACGTGCGAAAATAAACGAACTGAAGAAATATGGAAAGAATATCGTTTTGGTCGGAGGATCGGGACTTTATTTTCGCGCGTTGTTCGAAGGGTTATTTCAAGGCCCGCCGATTAATGAAGCATATCGCAGTGAACTAAGGGAACGGGCAAAAAAATTCGGCGTACCGGCGTTGCATAACGAATTGCTTTTACTGGACCCAACGCTCGCGGTAAAAATTCAACCGCATGACTATCCACGAATCGAACGGGGACTGGAAGTTTTTTATGCATCGGGTACACCGCTGTCGCAATGGTGGGAACAGGGTTCAGAAAGGTTCGGTGATGAGCCTGTCTATGTGGGATTGAAGCGGGAACGGCCGAATGTCATTGAACGTATCGCACAACGAACACACGCCATGTTGCAAGAGGGGTGGGTGGAAGAAGTTGAGGAACTGGTGCATGCGGGGTACGGTGAAGCGATTGAGCGGGAGAAATTTCACGGGTACCGGGAACTGGCATCTTACTTGCGAAATGAAGTGACGCTGGAAGAAGCGGAAAACGCAATCAATATTGTGACGCGACAATATGCAAAGCGGCAAATGAGTTGGTTCAGGCATACTGACGGAGTGCAGTGGGTGGATGTAGGTAAGGATGATGCGGCGGAAGTTACGGCGGAAAAAGTTTTAGAAATTTTTCATCAAAGAGAAGTAGAATAGAAATGAATCTAATTGAATGGGTAATGGAAGCGGCGAAAGTGGCGTCGTTCAGCAGTTACGAGGAGCGATTGCATCCACTGGTGAAGAGTGCGGTGGCGAAGTGTCCAGGTGCGAAGTTGGAGATTGTGGCGGATAATAATCTGAT
>CAZPUW010000059.1:0-10989 GCA_964589795.1 uncultured bacterium | reverse complement strand
GCAACTTCAACTATGAAAGAACGAACCGGGTACATGGTCAGCAGTATTTTCGAAGTTATTGAGAAATTTTTGGAAAGTGGTCCGACTACGAAAGAGTTATCCGACGCGCAAATGTATCTAACCGGAAGCTATCCTTTACGATTTGAAACCGGTGGTGCCATTATGGCATCATTACTTCAAATCGATTGGTTGGAACTACCCGCTACAATTATTTCAGATTACCGTAAGAACATTGCCGCTTTGACAAAAAGCGACGTACTTAGCGCAGCGCGTAAAAATATTCGACCCGAAAAAATGCGCGTTGCAATCGTGTGTGAGGTATCCGAAATCGAGCCACAATTACCTCAAATCGGACGAAAGTACAAGGTTACGAAGATGTAATCGTCGAATCAGATTTTATTTTACTACTTGCATTTATATAATAAACCGGCTTTCGTAGCCGGTTTTCTCATTCATTTTCTTCACGAAACGTAGTATTTAATAAGGAACATCAACCAAACTCTTTTTTTTCAGGATATTCTATAAATGCGCACTGACCGATTTTTTCTTTTTGCTATTATCTTTTCCATTTTCTTTCTGCGAGGTATCACGTCTTTTTCCTCGACCAGCGAATCTACTCACGATATTCGGATTCCAATCCTCCTCGATCCACCAGTTTCTCCGTTGCCGACCGATGTACCCGTTACGCTTGGTGTTCCATTTCCAAAGGGAATGTTGAAAGACGTCAATGCACTCCATTTGGTAGATGAAACTGGAAAACAAACACCTTCACAAATAGAAGCAACAGGATTTTGGACGCAAGATGGTTCAATCCAGTGGATTCGTGTTGATGCAATCGTTACGACAAGCCACCATTATTATCTTACCAATAGCAGCACAACTCAGTTTTCATTGGGACAAGTTACCGTAAGTGTAAAACAAACCAGCAACGGCATCGAACTCAAGAGCGGTGAGGTAAAGTATATTCTTGCGCTAGGTAAATCTCCGATTACCGAGATTTGGGTGGGTGCTAATAAAGTCGCTGATTGTAGTACTTCGCGAGGGTTATATGTAGTCGACCAAAAGGGGAGGTTGGCTTCGGCTTCTACCGTAAATGAAACGATGCAAATTGAGTCGAACGGCCCGGTTGAAGCATGTGTGAAATTTGAAGGGGATTACCGTACCAGTGACGGTGAAATTCTCGCTCATCATATCACGAGAGTAGAATTATTTGCCGGTAACTATTATGCAAACGTGACGCATACTCTGGTTCTCAACAGAAGCACAAACGAAGTTTGGTTTACCGACGTGGGCTGGGAATTGTCGGTACCGGAAACAACAGAACCGAGCATGGCGTATTTCGGTACTTCGCTAACAGAATGGCATAATAGGGATAGCATAGCGTTAACTAAAGATCGTCCGAGCGCATATATGTTACAAGATTCCCATTACGCATTAGGACATGGTAAAAATCATTTCAGTGTTATGGATGAAGATATCAATGGTAAATCGAAATTGATAGATGAAGAGACAGAGTGCGGCGACTGGGCAGCGTTGAAAGGAAAAGAACAAGGTTTCTTTTTCTACTGTCGTGACGCGGCACTGCAACATCCGATTGAGTTTGAAGTAAAACGCGATAAAATTAACCTACACCTTTTTAGCGGTCGAAGCGGTGAAGAATTAGATTTTAGGGCAAAGACACTGGTCAAAAAATGGGATTTGGGTGATTGGTACTGCAAAACCGTTGCACTAATTCACCAACAGAAAGTAGATACAATTATCAAACGGGTATCCGGTTATTCCAGCGACGCGATTGGCTGGTCAAAGACACATGAAATCGTTTTCGCACCAGTCAGCGAGAAGGAACCGACCGATTCATTTACAGGAATAGCCCATCTCCATGATGAACCAGTATATGCTATGGTAGAACCGGATTGGTTGTGTCAAAGCAAAGCATTAGGGGCAATACACCGACAGGATAAAACGCAGTTTCGGGATGCAGAGCGTGAAATCGAAGCGTCCGCAAACGAATGGATGAGACATATACCGGAATGGGGAGATTACGGATTTGTCGATTACGGTATGGGACCTCACGAAGACTACGTGGATAAATTAGCCAGCCAATACCGGTATTGTTTCTCCACGTATACGATGCGACCTGATTTCTGGTTGCTGTATGCCCGTTCAGGAAACCGCTCATACCGCCGGTTTGCGGAATTAACTAACCGTGGACAAATGGATGCCTGCATGGTACATTGGAGCTCAAAATCGAAAACGAAAGGATTATTCACATCTGCAGAGAGCGTGGATGGTCCTGTAGGAAGTGCCACAATCGGTATGTTACCGTTTTATTGGGAACAGATAACTGTAATGCATAATGAAAGTGCGGCAAATTTAAACAGCATGATTTGGGATTATTATTTAACCGGTAACCGTCGTTCGAAAGATGTGATTTATGAGTATGCTGATGGGGTAAAAAAAGTATGTACCCCCAAAGAAATGAAAAGGAACGGGCGTCCATTGGTATTGTTGAGAATGCTAACCCAATCTTATGCTTTCACCAGAGACCCGGAACTCAAGCAATTGGCAAGCGCAACAATGGATATGATTTACCATCAGGATGCGAACCTTGGTTTATGGCAAAACAGAAAGTATTTCGATAGTCCCGAAGAAAACACATTATACAAAACCAATGTCGATATCCGGTCTTTAATCGAAGCGTGGAATGTATTCGGAGAACCACGGTATTTTGAGACTGCAAAGAAAATAGCACGTTACTGGTGGTTAAAAACACTTGGACATTGGCCGCTTATTTACAGCAATCCTCAAGGTGTCATCGGTAGCTTCTTGTACGACGCAACGAAAAATGCCGAGTACGCCACAGGTCTTGCCATACAATTACATGAAGCAATTACTGCATTCGATTCAGTAAGTGGCAGTGTTGCCGGCACAGAAAGTGCAGATAAAACAACATTCCTTTTTGAAGGGATACCCTACGCGGAAGATGTTCTTGCAAGTGCTGGACTTGGAGATACGCTGCCATCCAACTGGATAGGTTACGATGATTTTGGGTTGGGAACCACAGTACGGTTTACAAAGAATAAAGGACAATCTGTTCACTTTGACATCATTCCACCGAAAGATTTTCTGGTATATTCGCAAGATAAAAAAATTATGCCGTGGAATTATAAAGAGAATGAATTCCAAGAAAGTATCGAAGTACCGGCAAATGCACCGGAAGGCACTTACGATATTGTTTCCAAACAAAACGGACAACACTTAGTAGTATCAGATAGTAAAACAGCACTGACGTTATTAGTGCCGGAAGGTGTTTGGCGACCCTCTCCGAATCAAGACTTCCACAGACAATATTTTTTCTATGATTCACCACAGAATAAATCCGCACAAATTTCTTTTGAGGGTACCGCACGGCTTTACGAACCAGATGGAACGGGTTGGAATAACGGACTGCCGGTTCACGGAACGATAACTTTACCCGCAGATAATCCGGGTCTTTGGGGCTTTCAACCGACAGACAATCAACTGGTTTTTGTCAAGAATATTCTACCATCTTTTGTCACAGAAAGGACTGTGAACTTATTCGACACAACAAGTATTAATATGAGCAATATATTGGAAACTACAAATCAGATTACCGATACATCAACTTTTACAAGCGGAGGATTGTTCATCAATAAATCGACATTCCAATTTTCTACCGGCAATGCACTTGAAAAAGGTGACGGAAATCAGTTCATGCCGCGTCGAGAAGGGACGATAGAATTCTGGTACCGACCCAATTGGAGCATCGTGGATTTGCAAAATCAATCGGTATGGATAGTTCGGCTTCCTATTCCAAGCGGGAAACAGGTGTATTCGCTCAAGTTCCTTCATGCGAGCCATCAAGTAGATACGGAACGTGATTTCTTTGCTTCGGATGTTTTAAATGGATATATGGAATCGAATGGATTTTCGAAAGAAGTTTCATTACAGAATTGGCGGGCAACAGCATTTAAACCCGACGAGTGGGTACACATTGCATGGGTTTGGGGGTGGAGAAATAATTTAATTCCAAGAATAGAAAGCAGCGAAGTTCATCATCGTGATTCAGTGTTAGTGATGGAAATCTATGTGAATGGGAAAAAGGGGAATTTTGCTGATAATAGTTGGGAAAAGAATCTACTCTTGGAAACACCCAATATATTCGAATTACCAGCCCTGAATGCGACTGTAGATGAATTACGAATTTCGGACATACAGCGTTACACAGGCGACTTTGACCCACCAACGCGAGATACAGAATTCAAACTCGATAAGCATACACGTGTGTTGTTCCATTTTAATGGAAACATAATAGGTGAGGGTTATTATTCATCCAAACCGATAACTGGAATCTTAAAGTAGATTATTGCTTATACACCAAAATTTGGAAGTTGCCTCCGGTACGCGTTTTGGAATCCATTCCGGGTTTAGCCGGTAAATAGAGGCGATGTGTCCTTTCATCCAACGCCATAGTACGCGCACCCATTTCTGTATTCACAGTACCTGCGACCTCGTACTCATCCGGTGATTTCTCTAAAATGGCGGAAAGCGTTCCATCGCCACAAGAACAAAAAACCATTTGGTTTTTATTATCGAACCAAGAAGCATCAACCCCTTTACCGATGGTTTCTGATGTAATCAAATGGCCGTTATCGTAATTTATTACCGCCATTAACCGGTTATGACACCCCACGAATAGCCGGTGATGTTTTCGGTCGATTGCCATCGACGAAGGTTCTTCACAAGGGGCTAATGACCATTCCGATTTTACTTTGAGGGTTTTCACGTCGATTACCGCGACGACCGATTTGTCCTCGATGTTGACAAAAACACGCCCTTTCACATCGGATGCAGCAAATTCAGGTTTACCGGATAACGGTATTGTGCCAATCACTGTCAAGTTTACAGCATCAATTACAGACGCATCGTGGCTTCCACCATTAAACGTAAATACTTTTTTTGAGTAAGGATCGAACAAAATCGCATCAGGATTTCTTCCGGTAGGTTTAATAGATGCAATCGTACTATCGTTCCTGGTATCAAAAACAGTCACGGAAGAATCTTTTCCACAACTAATAAACCCGCGATGCAACTCGTCGGAGAATGTAATTCCGTGGACACCAGATGTATTTAGGATTTCATGCAATACTTTTTGTGTTTTCAAGTCTATTACAACGACTTTCGTCGAATGAGACACATACAATTTTTGAGTAACGGAATCGATATTTAGATAATCCCAAAAACCGTCGCCACCAACAGCTATTGTACCCACTCTAACCGGCAACGTTGTAATGATAATGGATTTTGAACTGGTATCGATACCATTCTGAAGTTCATAATCCTCGACCGATGGAGCGACATCCGAGGGTGGGTCGGTAGGGTCGGAAATTACCGGAGGTGTAGGATCACTTGGGTCTGCTTGAGTTGGGTCGCCTTGATCAAGTATTTGAGAGTTATGGGCATACAAAGTTGATTTTGCGCTTGAAATTGTTATAGCAAACAAACATAGACAAAAAGTAAAAATACGAGACATATTTTCCTCTAAACGTTAACTCGCTGTAATATGATACGAGGAATAAACCTAAACACTAACATGATATAACGCCAAATCCCGGGTGAATAGATTATTTCTTTATGTTTGAAAATGTCGTTAGCCACACATTTGGCGACTTTTTTCGGGTCAGCAAGCGGTTGTTTACTATCGAGACCCGCGGTCATCGGTGTAGCAGTCGGTCCCGGTTTTACAGTAATTACTTTTACACCACTTTCGTACAATCTCATTCTTAACCCATCGAGGAACCCGGATAACGCCATTTTATCCACACCATAAAAGTAATTCGATTTCCGAATTCGGTCACCGGCAGGGCTACTGAATGCGACTATCGTTCCCGTTCTGCGCTCTGCCATCCGGTTAGCTACGATAGATAGCAGCGAAACTGCCGAAGTGTAATTTATTTCGTGCTGACGTTTCACCAGTTCGGGATTTACTTGTAAATCAGTTTGCTTGTACATCACACCTGTCAACCAGACAACCCCATCCAATTTTGCAAAATCTAGTTCAACCGATTCAATGAAACGAAGGTTATTCTCGAAGTCGAGTGCTTCGAATATCCCATATCCCGGTTCACACTTATACCGGACTTTTAAGTCGTTAGCAATTCGCTCGCACTCTTCGATTTCGGATTTTCTATCGGCGAGATACAATTGGTGGCCATTCGCTGCAAATTCGCGAATCAAGTGTTGCGCAATGCCACTGGTTGCACCTACGATTAACCAATTTGCCATGTCAGTCCTCCACCAGTGCCAACCTTTTGGCGAGGTCTGAGGAAAAAATCCGATCCGGATCATAAATGTTGCGAACTTTTTTCCATGCATCCCATTCGGGGTACATGTGTTCGAATATTTTACGGGTCATTCGAGAATCTTTAGCCAAATACTCGCGTCCGCCTGCATCTACGACTAACTCATCGAGGTAATCCAATATTTCGAACAAACCGGGGCGTGCAGGAAAATCGAGTGCAATCGTCCAACCGGGTTTTGGAAACGAAAGAAATCGAGAAGCTTCGCCAAATCGCTTGAATACAGAAAGTGTGGACGGATAGCCCTTTTTTACGCAATAGTCAAGAGTCTGTCGTGTCACGGCATAACCAACATCCAATGGCACGACATATTGAAATTGTACCAAACCGTATTTTCCATATAGGCGATTCCACTTATTGACGACATCAAGCGGGTAAAAATATGTTGCATACGATTCGATGGCGGTTTTTTCTTTTTTCGAGCCATGACTAAGAAAAATACACTCATTGAACAATTTACCCGACAAGCGGTTTACTAAACTAACCGGTATGGGTGGTAAAGTTATCTTGGGCTTGATGTCAATTGCGTAAGGATTACTTCGCTTTGTTTGTGGCAGCTCTTCTTGTTCGGCGTGCCTACCTAATATAATTTCACCACGCCCGAGTGAATCTCCACTCGCCATGCAATCGACCCATGCGACCGTGTAAGGCCAATCGGTATCCACCGCAGTGAGGGTATCCATCATTTCTTTTAGATTAGCAACCCGAATGCGCTTGGTATACATATATGCTGAAGAGACTTTTGTAAGTTGCAACTCTAACCGCAATATGATTCCGGTCAGTCCCATTCCTCCGGCAGTTGCCCAAAATAGTTCACTGTTTTCCGATTTAGAACAGCGAATAATTCGACCATCCGCACAAAGCAAATCAAACCAGTGAATGTGTTTTGAAATGGTGCCAGCATTGTGATGGTTCTTGCCATGAACATCGGCGGCAAAACAACCACCAATAGTAGGGTATTGTGTTCCCGGTGTAACGGGAAGAAACCAGCCATGTGAAAGGGCGACAGAAATAATTTCCTCAAGCGTTACACCGGCTTCCATGGAAATAATTCCGGTTTCAGGATCGAATGATTGGAATTTATTCATTTGAGTAAAGTCAATGATATCAGCATCAGTATTTAAACATGCATCACCGTAACTGCGCAGATTTCCGATTGCAAGAATTTTGCGGTCGTCATTGTGCAGAAAGAATCTTGGAATTTGGTGAAACAAAACGGGCGTAAGGACTGAAGAGTAACCACGTATGGTACGACCCCACCCCTCTACTAATCGTCGGTTGGAACCAGGAAGCATACTTTTATCTCAAAGAAAATATTAGGATGACGGCTGCCATCCATAGTAAAACCACAAGCCACATCGGTCGATCACGAATAAGAGTATCAGTTGGGTCCTCGCCCTGATTCGCCTTATACACTTTGATTAGATACCTGAATATCGCATAAATAACAAAAGGAACGGTATAGATTAACCGAGTCGAACCAACTTTTGCAACGGTAGCATCATCCACAGTGTAAAGGATGTACGCAAGAATTGTAATTCCAGCAATAGATGATATCCAATTGTCCCATATCTGTACATCCGGCGCTTGAATTAGGTTTTTCCTCGTGTAGACATAGTCATATCCTGCACGCGCCAATTCCTGCCTTCGTTTAACGAGTGCAAGCATCAATGCGATTAAAAAAGTACAAACCATTAGCCACGGTGAGATTACCACGTCGATTGATTCTGCACCAAGTACCGCACGTGCCGTCATTCCCGAAGCAATGATCAGAATATCGAGAAAGATGATGTTTTTTAAGTAAACACTGTACAGTAACATCACAATTAAGTACCCAAGAAGCACAACGAAAGTGATGTCATTAATCAAATAAGCAAGAAACAGTCCAGCACCCGCCATTACGAAGGCAATTACTAAAGCAAACGGTATCGAAACTGTTCCGGCAGCAATGGGTCGAAACCGTTTAACCGGATGCTTGCGGTCGCTTTCGACATCGAAGATATCATTGACGATGTAAACTGCACTGGCTACAAATGACAAACCGAAAAAAATCTGTATTGTATTGTACCAGCTCTGTGTATCGAGAAAGCGGTGTGAAAACAGCATCGCGGCAAAGACGAGGGTGTTTTTAACCCACTGCTTGGTTCGTAATAATCGAAGTATTTTAGACATAACTTGTGTATGTTCGTTTATCGTTAAAATTTTTCAATCAATATATGCCGATTACAATATACAGCAAATAGCAGACCGATAGAATATATGTTCTGCTCTAAATCTAAAATTCGTAAAAAACGGAGGTGCAGCCGTCTACACCTCCGTTTGATTTACTTATAACACACCTACTTCATGAGAACCATTTTCCTTGCAGCAACAAAGTTATCTGCCTCGATTCGATAGAAATAGACACCAGTTGCCCATTTCGAACCATCAAATTCGACGGTGTGCTTCCCGGCGGCAAACCGTTGGGAAGTGATTACTCTTGCCATTGTTTGGCCCAGCGCATTATACACGGTGAGTTTAACAATTGAAGTTTTAGGCAGTTCGAATGTTACCCTTGTCGTTGGATTGAATGGATTGGGATAATTTTGTTCAAGCGCGTACACCCTTGGTAGTGCCGTCAACGCATCGGGTGCACTGGTTACCGGAATAACATTCATTACAACCGGAATCGTAACCGTTTGGGTAACTGAATTGGTATTGAATTGTATCGCAACCCGATAATGATCAACAGGCATGAAATCACTTGAAAGATGCACCGTTACAGTATCACTTTCTCCAACTTGTAATGTATCCACCTTCGGATCGAACCGAATCCAAATTGTATTGAACGCCAACTCGAACAGTGCTATCCGTGTACTACCGAGACTGCTATTATTAAATACAGCCGCAACTGTCCAAAGCATCGGATTCCAACGTGGAGTGATGGAGATACCCCCTGCACTTTCTGTCGGTAAGCCCATAGTATGAAGCGACTGTACTGAACCGTTTGCAGTGTTCATCTTATATAACCGGGTTCCCCCGGAATGCCCCGATTGATCACGAACAAATGCATAAAGTTTCATACTGTCCGAGTCGGTTTCATACCACGCAAGGCCATACAAACCACCCGGTGGAGTACCCGACGGGTTTGGCAGCGATCCCAACGAAGCACCATCGCTCAACCGCATTTTGTTGACCTGGCTAGCTTGATCCGCATAGTACAAAACACCATGCAAGGTATCGATGGCTATTGCCCGAACCGGATTCAAGTTCGTCTGGTAGCGTTGAACTACACTACCATTTGACGTATCGATTTTATCGATAAATGAAGAGTACGAACTGTATAAATAGTGGCCATCCCAACCCAAACCACGCCATCCGATTGCTCCAACATCGGGACAGTTGAATGAACGGATTAGAGTACCAAGCCGATCCAATTTGTAGAGCTTGTGTGGAAAAGTATAATTATTGGAACCAGTTACCCAGAAGTACCTGCCATCAAATAACACACCATTGATATTGACATCTCCTCCAACGGCTTCGGACGCATTAAAAGTGTAAACCTGATCCCACAATGAATCGGTTTCGTCGTAACTTCCACCATAAAGTAATTGCGAATTCCACGTTAGCGGACCATTTCCCATGTTGCGGATATATATCGGTAACGCGGTATCCTGCCCGGTTTCGTAAAGACTTGTAAACAACGAATCGTTTGGCGCGAGAGTGGTGTCTTGTGGACGTAAAGTTATCCGCAAGGAAGGAGCAGTTAACGAGAAGTTCAGGGTCGAAACTGTATCTTCGTGAATTGTTACCGTATCCATCTTGGTGTTAAACCCAAACCCGCTGGTACGGACGTTATAGTGGCCGATTTGAATATCAGAAATTGTATAATTTCCATTCGTATCGGTTACCGCGCTATTTCCACCATTTAAGACAAATACACTCGCACCGGCTACCGGATGATTGTCTGACGCCCGCCGCACCGTTCCAATCAGAGAACCAGTGATGAATCGTTGTGAAGTCGTGTACAGTACTGCGCGATTCACACCTGCCTGCTGATTGATTGTAGCCGCTCCGGGGGAAAAAGTGCCTCCAGATGAGTACTCGAGTGCCCGGACACAACTGGAATCCTGAATTCCCATCGTCGCATAACCGATTTCGTTTGCTGCGCTCCCTGTAGCATAATTTTCATACTGGAACTTCAACATGCAGTCCCCGGAATATGTCGGCCAATAATTCGGATCATAAATCAATATCTGATATGCATTGTTTCCGCTCCCCCGCCATGTTCCTATCCATGTAATTATGTACCAGTGATTGGTGGTGTCGTTATAGGCATACATATTGGAGATATATAAGTCCTGCCAACCAACCGCAACCATGTTTCGCGGCCCTTCGTTCGAAGGTAACCGCCATACACGTCCGGTTTTTAGCAGGTGAACTTCCCGGGTGTTCGTTCCAGTAGAGTCAATAATTCGAGCGGCACCAAACGAGATCCAACCATTTGTACAAACCGTAATTGTATCATAATACGCACCATAGTATTTGGCTGTGAACGGTAAATGTACCAGTATCGATTGATCCTGCCCATCACCGCCGTCGGAAATGTTCAGGTGATTGGCCGTAGTTT
>CAZPUW010000058.1:0-11071 GCA_964589795.1 uncultured bacterium | reverse complement strand
TTGGGTCGGCAAGCGATTATTACGCATCCGGGGCATGGTGTGAATTTACCGGACGTGTGATGTCGGTCGATGCCAATGTGGGTGGTGGTACGAACATTTTAATCGACGATGGTTCAGGAACAGTGGCGATTCGAATTTGGGACACTGCAGGAATTCGCCGAGTAATAAGTTCGACCGGCGACAGCATTCCGCTAACGGCAATTGTGAATCAAGAGTACACCATTCGCGGTGTCGCTTCCCGATACGGTACCGATTTCCAGATGCTGACCGGTTATGCCGCCGATATTATTCCAGTGGATAACACGTTGGGCCAAGCATACTCCACATTTATCAATGTTCCGGCGCGGGTATTGGTCAATGATTTAAGTGAACAGATGAATATTGAGTATGGCGCGCCATCGGGCTGCCGTGTACAAGTCCGGGTATTCAATTTGAAGGGACAGTTGGTTGCGACATTAATCGATAAAACCAGCAGCGGTATCTCGGCCACCAAATGGGATGGCCGTTCCGACTTGAAAGAAAAACTCCCGTTAGGGACTTACATCATTCAGGTTGAATCGAACAACAAAGGGACTACCAAGCAGGCGATAGCACCGATTGTTATCGGTACGAAGCTGTAAGCTAACATTGTTCGTTCGAACGAGAACGAAGCTTTAATTGAAACAAATTTATTTTCCTTAAACAAGGAACTCCATCGTGAGTAACATGCGAAACCCGATTATTCTCTTCTGTATGGTGTGTGCGATTTTCGCCTCATCATCCTTCGCACAAGTCACAACCGACATTGAGCCACCCTATCCACGGTTTGCAGCAATCGGTTCCAGTGTTGCATTAACCGGCGACCCGGGGATGATATTATTCAATCCGGCGGGACTTGCCACCATTAAACAACCGAGCTTGGATTTTGCGTTCACCAAACCGTTCGACCAAAATTTTATGACGGTGTATGGTGCGAGCGCGGCAATGCCGTTACCGGGGAACTGGGGCGTTGCGGGAATCTCCATTCTCAATAGTGGTGTTAATTACGGCGGGTCTTCGCTCGATAATGAAACAGCGGTAGCGCTTGCCCAGAGTATAATGCTTCAGCAGGACATCAATACCGATCTATGTTTTGGTTACGCAGTGAAAGTCATGTCGCAATCGTTCGGTACTTCGATTGCAGGGGAAGCGTTAGGGAGTACGACTGCATTCGGCCTCGACGCCGGTGTTCATGCTACGTTATGGCAACGCACCCAAATCGGAATGCACGTCACGAATTTAAACCGCCCGACCATCGGTACAATCGAACCGCACGATTTACCGGCAGTAGTGAACATCGGTATTGCATACGAACCGTATCGCGGTATTATTTCCTCATTGGAACTCGAACGGACATTGGGTTTCGAACAAATGGTTAAGGGGGGTATTGAAGCGGAATTGGATCCACATTTCGATGTAAGGTTAGGTATCCGTTCCAATCCAAACCGTATCGCACTCGGCTTTGGGCTAAAACATATCATGAATATGCGGGTTGATTATACTTACTTATCTCACCCATCGCTCCCGGCAACGCACTTTATTGGACTCGGTTATGATTTCTAATCAGTACTTCGTGCGTTCATTCATTGCCGTCATTGCTTTCGCCGCATTACTTGCGCTGCCGCGGGCATATGCGCAGTACGACGCCGAAGATAATACAAATCCGACCCGTGTTCCCGATTCATCGATGGTAGATAAGTCGGGTACAATCGACATCAATCTTGCGACAAAGCAGGAATTAATCGATCTCGGTTTGACCGGAGACGAAGCGGAGGCAATAATCGACCGCATCCTGAATGAAGGGCCATACGATAATTATTACGAGTTGTTCGACACGGAAGGGCTCACGCGCGAGACGGTAGAGAAATTGCGGGACAAAGTGATTGTGCGAATGCCGGGCATCGACGATCCGATTTCGCAACGGCGTGACGCTAACCAATACCGCATCGAACAATTGGTCAGCGATGAAGGATTTAGCGAGGGACTGGCTGACCAATTAGCCGACCAAATTCTCGATCCACTAAATGTAAACGACGCAACAGTGGAAGAATTGACAGATATTCAAAATGTGAGTGCAGTCGACGCAGTTGCAATAAAGAAACGTGTCGATAGTGGTAGCCCAATTAAGAGCGCACGCGAATTGCGGCAGACACCTGGCCTGACGCATTGGGGATATTTGAATGCACGACCCTACCTTTCCTACGAGCCGACCGAAGGATTGAAACAAGTACACGGGTTTTATCAGATACGGATGTATGATTCACCCTTCCTACCTGACAATCAATTGTCGGTACGACCGGACGCACCGATTAACCGGCTCGACGTAAATTATAAACTACGGTTGAATTATTTGAAGTGGAAAGTCGGCGCATCTTTGCATCGCGGCCGGGATGAGAATTTTATTTATGACCATCCGGTTGGTGATATCAGCATACCGCAAAGCAAATTCTATTTAGAAAAAGATTATACCAATCTTGGCCCGGTTACGTTGAAGCGGCTCATTTTGGGAAACTTTAATGCGGGATTTGCACAAGGGGTGGTATTTTCCGGCGGCGATTATTTTCAGCCACGTATGACTGGTATCGGTTACAGTAAGCCGATAGATGGCATCGTAGGGGATTTATCGAGCTCACATGAATTTGCGTACCGGGGTGCGGCATTCGAGGCACGGACAGGGCCATTTGAGGCAACGGGCATATTTTCGAGTACATGGAAAGACGCCGTTCTCAATCCTGATGGGAGCATTAACCACTTCATTGTGATGTCGCCACGGTATAATTTCGATTTATATCCCTCACACGATTCTACCTACACGACGTACAGTCTTGCTACGGGCGATTCGACAGTTCACCATGATATTAAAGACCCCGTACCGGGTGTGCAGTCGATATTGGACAACACACGGGAGAACCTGTTTGCCGCTAATTTTACTTTCTTACCCGTTATTGGCGTTCGACTCGGCGTGAATTGGTTGGAAGCATTATACGACCGTCCTTTCCGGGCGACACTCGATACCAACACACTCATTTTGGGTGCGGATATATCCAAAATCGACAATGTATTCACCAACAATGAAATCGTACAGGATTATACCAATTCCTCTTCCAGTTCATTGTGGAGCGGCGCCAAATCGAAACTTCGCGTATATGGTTTCAATTGGGAAATGGTGTATAACAACATGTCGTTCCAAGGGGAATACGGCGAGTTGGAAAAAACCGGTACAGTAGCGAAAATCGGCGATGACCCACACGCGATTGTCTCATCGATTTATATGCAGTACCCGTCGGCGAATTTCCAACTGTTGTACCGCGACCGCGACGTCGGTTATGACAATCCGTTCGACCGTTCGTACGCGAATTACTCACGATTCAAGAATACGATATTAGTGGATGAATATTATCTGCGTGACGTAACACTTGGGCAGTTGTTCGATAACTCGTTCCAACCACAACCGGAACGAGGGTGGATGTTTACTGGGCGCTATCAAGTACTTCGCCAGTTGACGAGTAGTTTCGAACTGGATCAGTGGAAGCGACGAAGCGATGATGCAGATTATTACCGTTGGGTAATGAGGTTACAGTATCGTCCGATTTTCCCAATCTCGGTTAACCTACGGTTGTCCGACCAAGCGCGTGATTACCAAAGCCCAAACAGCTACCTTTATTACCGTGCGCTTCAAGGACGGTTACAAACGACATTCCGGTTATCGAATTACGACCAAGTCTCGCTCCTCTATAATTATGCAGTGACATTGTTCTCACCGCGTCCACGGTTGGTTTACGACGCATTCCCGGATGGACTGTCGCCTGTAAGCGGACAGGGAGTATCTCCGTCGGAAGCATTCGGGATGTCATTCCGCCATAACTTGAATCGGTCGCTATGGATTGGTGGCGGCGGAACTATGTTTGACGGGTTCTTCTGGAACTATGAAGAGGGTGACTTCTACATCCGCAATGGAACGGGTCTGAGGGTGTATGGCGCGATGGGAACTCACCTCGGTTCGGGGATGTACATTAAAGCTCTGGCAGTGACCGAACACCCATTGACGCTGACAAATGTTACGGCACGCAAGAATAACTTACCTGTATCCCGCACCGGACAAACTCCCGAGCAACTGCAATATGCCGAACCATTTGCAGCAGACAACGTAGTGAACAGCGATATGAGCTTCAGGATACAATTAGATTACCAATTCTAAACTGAAAAATTCATGGATTAAAAAAAGGACAGACTTTCGTCTGTCCTTTTTTATTAACAGTCGGACAGAATTGTCCAACCTCTATAATGAAACCAAATTATGCAGCCATATCGAATTGGAGGCGATAGAGTCGGGAATAAATTCCATTCATACGAACTAATTCAGAATGGGTTCCTTGCTCGCGTAACTTCCCTTTGTGGAAAACGAGGATGCGATCGGCATGCTGTATCGTCGAGAGACGGTGTGCGACAACTATTGCGGTTCTTCCTTCCATGATTCTATTCAAACCGCGTTGCAAAAGTAATTCGGTTTCGCTATCGACGGAGCTGGTCGCTTCATCAAGTAACAGGATTGCGGGGTCGGTCACCAAAGCGCGTGCGAGCGATAGCAATTGTTTTTGTCCCACCGAAAGATTGACACCACGTTCTAATAAACGGGTATCGTAATTTTGCGGCAAGTCCATGATGAACTCGTGAGCACCGACTTCTTTTGCCGCCCAAATTACTCGCTCACGGGGCACATCGGGATTGGAAAGAGCGAGATTTTCGGCGACAGTTCCGGCAAATAAAAATACATCCTGCAAAACGACTGCCATTTGACCACGCAATTCACGCGGATCGACAGTCGTGAGATGCTCGCCATCGACTAAAATTTCACCTTCTTGAATATCGTAATGCCGTCCGAGTAATTGCAGTACTGTCGATTTTCCGGCACCGGTTGCGCCAACGAGGGCAATGGTTTCTCCGGGAGCAATTTTGAACGATAGATCCCGTAAAACCGGAACGTTGTCCACATAGCTGAAATTCACATTACGAAATTCTATTTCACCGCGAACACGACCCAGCAATTTCGGATCATTTGGTGGTTCGATTGCCAGCGGTTCATCCAAAATGCCGAAAACCCGCTCAGCACCGGCGAAAGCGGATTGTAACACATTGTACTTTTCACTCAAGTCACGGATGGGACGGAAAAACCGTTCACCGTATTGGAGGAATGCGACAAGCGCACCGACCGTAATTGCACCATTCAAAATTTCCCAGCCACCGGTCAACAACGTCGCTGCAACTGCGGTGGTGGCGATTAAATCGACAATCGGAAAGAATAGTGCGAAATAGAAAATGGTTTGTAATTGTGCGGCTTTCAACCCTTCGGAGATTTCCGCGAACTGTTCTGCATTCCTCCGTTCACGCAGGAACAATTTTACCACTTTGATACCAGTAATCGATTCTTGCAGATACGTATTGGTGCGGGTAATTTCACCTCGCATCCGACGGAAGGATAGCCGCATTTTTTCGCGTAGTGCGAGCGTCACAAAAGTCAACATCGGTGCGACGATTAGCGTAACGAGAGCAAGTTTCCAATTGAGATAAAAGAGGATGCCAAGAATTCCGAGGAGACTCAATACATCACCGACAAGCCCGACCAAACTCGCACCGAAAAGTTCCGCCATCGCCGCGACATCAGAGGTTACGCGGGTCATTAACCGCCCAACGGGGTTGCGGTCGTAGAAAGCGAGCGATTGGAATTGGAAACGGGTAAAGACCCGGCGGCGTAAATCCCAAACGATTTTATTTCCGTAAAAACCGGAGAGCAACGTTTCGAGATACCGCAATGAATACCCAACCGACGTGGCAGCGATATAACCGATTACCAACAACAGCAAAAGATGAAAATCGTGTTTGGGAATTGCGTCGTCAATTGCTTTTCGCGTTAGCAGCGGCCCGGCTAATTCAAGTGTCGTACCCGACAACATGCAAATAACGCCGATGGAAAACCCTTTCCAATACGGCTTCGCATAAGGGAGTAAACGTTTGAAGAGTTTCCAATCGAACGATTTTCCGGCGGCAGATTCGTCGCTCATGCTACCTCCGCCAGTTCTTCAGTGAGACGCTGTCGTTCGATAAGTTCGGAGAATGGCCCCGGTTCCATTGCGAGCAAACGTGGGTCGCCGTACTGCACCATCCGACCCTTCTCAAGTACTAACACCGAATCGCAATTCATCACGGTAGAGGCGCGGTGGGCAATTAAAATCGTGGTGCGACCCTTCATGTATTGTTCGAGTGAATTAAGAATTGTCCGCTCGGTAGCAGTATCGACATTAGCAAGAGGGTCGTCAAGAATTAGGATACGCGGATCAATAAGTAGAGCACGTGCGATCGCCACACGCTGCTTCTGGCCACCGGAAAGAGTCAGGCCACGTTCACCAACAAGGGAATTATAACCATCAGAGAATTGGTCGATGTCGTTATTCAGCGCCGCCATCTTGGAAACGTCTTCGATATCTGCGGATGGGGCGGATTCTTTACCATAAGCAATGTTTTCGCCGACTGACGCACTAAATAAAAACGCTTCCTGCGGAACAAAACCGGTCGCGGTTCGCAATGATTTTAATGGATAGTCGCCAATAGGAACACCGTCGATAAAAATGTTGCCGTTGGTAGGTTCATAGAGCCGTGCAATCAGCGAAGCGACGGTCGATTTACCACTACCAGTACGGCCAATGATGCCTAACGAACCGCCAACCGGGATAGTGAATGAAAGCTCCTCAAGAGCGTTGGAACGCTCGATATCATAATTGAGCGTGACATTTTCGAAGGCGATTTCACCGGCAATCACATTTGTAGATGTACCGGAATCAATTTCGCTTGCTTCCAACAGAATCCGATGAATTCGCGCCCACGACGCCATTCCACGCTGAATCAAATTGGCGACCCACCCGATTGCTATCATCGGCCAAGTAAGCAATCCGAGGTACATCATAAAGGCGACAAACGTACCGAGGGTGATGGCACCATGTACCAACAATGTTCCACCGTACCAAAGAATGGCTCCGTATCCGAGTGCGAACAATACACCCATTGAAGGTTGAAACAGCGCTTCAATTCTTACTAAGCGAACACTGCGCCGGAAATACTCTTTGTTGTACACTTCCATCCGCTGCACTTCCCGGTCTTCCTGCGCATACGCCCTTACTACGCGCGCACCGGACAAGTTATCCTGTACTGCGGCGGAGAGGTCACTGTACTGTTCCTGCATCGCATCGGTACGTTTAAATTCTTCATTACCAAGATACCAGATAACGATGGCGACAAAGGGGATAAGCGCTAAGATACAAAGGGTAAGTGGTACCGAGAGATAAATCATCAGGGAGAACCCGACGATCATCGTAACGATGGTATTCGCGAGGTACATTACCGCAGGGCCGGTCATCATCCGTACATTCTCAATGTCGGACGTGGCGCGATTCATCAGGTCGCCGGTACGATTCCGGTCGAAGAATTTTGACGGGAGTGAGAGTAGTACATCAAAATAACGGGTACGCAAATCGTATTCGATATCCCGCGAAACCCCGACTACTCTCATTCGCATTGCATAACGTAAGAAACCGCGAACAATAGCCAGAACAATCAGGATACCACCGAATTTCCACAATTCCGCGAGTACGAACGCATGTTGAATCGTATCAAATGCGGCTTTGGAAACAATCGGAGCGACGGCATCAAAACCATTTGCGACGAGTGCAAAGGTCAAACCGATATACAAGCTTTTTTGGTGCGGTTTGATTAACTTAAGTAAGTCTTTTTGTACAACTGAAAACGGCAATTTCTTTTCCTCGAGTGTCAGTAGTATAATACGGAAATCAGTATCGACATTGCGAGTGACTAACTACGGACTTATCCTTGATCTTCCTTTTAAGCAGCATCGTACTACTTTCCCTTCTCGGCCTACTCTGGCTTGCCGTTGGCTACTACCGTTACGACGCGCGTACTTTCAGCGGTTATCCCACACTGGAAATATTGTTGCCGTGCCACAATGAAGAACAGGATTTGCCGGGATTATTTGCGGCAATGGAAGCGTTGCAATGGCCGGTACCACTGCGGTTCGCGGTTATCGACGACCGCTCGACCGATAAAACCCAAGCGCTGATGGCCGAATTTGTCAATCGGGATACGGCATACCGACGGTTAATTGT
Source organism: uncultured bacterium (assembly GCA_964589795.1). GTDB lineage: Bacteria > Electryoneota > JAOADG01 > JAOADG01 > JAOADG01. Next base: position 2,882 of record CAZPUW010000058.1, on the reverse strand, counting down.
AATCGGTCAAGGTGAAGCTCCCGAAGTTATTGCACGTAAAAAATATGCGCTTACGAAAGCTGTCGAAACGAGTACTGCCGCATGGGTGCTGACATTCGATGCGGACAGCCGTCCGGGAACCAATTGGTTGTTCGCGCTGTTTGCGGGGTGGAGTAACGAATGGATTGCGATCATCCCGCCGTTTCGATTTAGCGAAGGCGAAGGATTTTGGGGTGGAATACGTCGGCTGGAAGCGGTTGTACAAAGTTTTCTGATGCGGGGAGCAATACAAATCAGACACCCGCTTGCCGCGATTGGAGCAGGGTTCGCATATCGGGTGGCAGCGTTCCGGCAGGTCGGGGGGTTCACCGGTAAGATTGGTGAACGAATCTCCGGCGATGATGATTTGCTGTTGCACAAGTTTACAAAGTTGTCCGGTAGTATTGTGTCGCAGGTCGGTAAAGAGGTGACCTTAGCAGTTCGCGACCGGGAGGCGAACAATTATTGGCGTGTTAGGGCGCGTCATTATTCGGTTGCCCCGGATTATCCTATTTTTTGGAAACTGTTTGGTTTCTTAGTAATTCCGGGAGTAATTATCGCTCCGTTCTTGTTCTTGCTACTCTTATCGCCTATTTTGACCGGACACGGAACAATCTGGCATCCTGCCACCGTTTTGTTAATTACTGAGTACATTTTCGTAAGCAAAATAGCTCGGCAAACGTCAACTGCCATTGAGTGGTGGCATCCGGCGGCTTTGTTCTTCGGATTCCCATTTTGGGCTGCAGCAATACTGTGGCATACGCTCAGACGGCGACCCGGCTGGTCATGAATAATAAATTACATTCACTACAAAGTAAACTTTGGATTGTCACTTTTCCCCTCGCCATAGGGTTAGTTTGGCTTGTCGTGACTCAAGTCGGTTGGCGAATTTTCTTTGAGGCAATCGATAATTTCTCTCCGCTGGTTTGGGTCTTCACACTAATTTGTACTTTCACCGAACTTTATTTCCAATTGCTGAGAAGTTGGGTAATGTTACGGGTCGATATACCCGATTTAAAATTTTGGACGGTTGCGAAAGCGGGCTTAGCGGCATTCAGCGCCGGTTCGTTCACACCGGGCAGAGTTGGCGACAGTGCACTGATTTTACTCATACCGGGTGCTTCAACCCGTGCAATTGGTATCGCATTAGTGGATAGAATCATGTTCTGGCCCCCGATGCACATTCTTGGATCTATCGGCTTGGGCGTATTTTTCCTTCCAAAATTTGGTATGATGGGTCTTGGTATATCGATATTAATCGGTATACTCTATTTCGCATTGATGGAGTGGGTATTCCACATTACCCGCGCACATCACAAACCGCTCACTTCGCGCAAATTCTTTGTTGAATTGTATCATGGATTCACAGCGTTGCCAAAGAAAGTATGGCGGCTGGGATTATTGCTTGGACTGGTTCAGTATATCATCATCATGATACAGTTTCGAATCGGACTGTGGGCTATCGGTAGTAAAGTCTCGATATTCGATTCAGGAGTAATATTCGCTTGCTTGCAATTATTACGCAGTTTTGTCGCATTTACACCCGGTAATCTTGGCACCAGCGAAATTATCGGTATGGTGTTAGGCAGTAATTACGCCGGATTGAGTCCAGATACCTTACCTCAGATTACGATACCGTTTTTCCTTACCAATACAGTTATTCCCGCTCTGATAGGATTCCCGTTGTGGATTTCGATGAGCCGACAACTGAAAAGGCATCAATCGAATGACTGAAGCTTGGGCGATTTGGCTATCAGCATCGCTACTTGTCTATCTTTTTATCGCCCAAAGCGCTTTACTGGGTTGGCGTAGGAACACCGTTCCGAAAATACAAGCCGCTCTTCCTATTCACGTTATCATTCCCGCCCATAATGAAGCCGAGTGCATCGGTTTGTTACTCGACGATTTAACCAAACAAGAACCCGACGCGACCATACCTTATCGTATTATTGTAGTAGATGACCGTTCGACTGACCGCACCGCACATATCGTCGAACAATACCGCGACCGTCTCCCTATCGAGCTGATGCATATCAAACGGTTACCGGATGGAATTCACGGAAAACTATTCGCGATGTACAACGCTACTTCTGAATTGACGGAGGGTAGTGTTCTTATGGTCGATGCCGATTGTCGGGTGGGACCGAAATGGATTGCATCGATGGCGAAGGAAGCTGGCGTTGGTGGTACAGTTGGGCCGGTATTCGAAATATCGCGAAAGCCGGGACTATTCCGCGAGATGCTAACTGACGATCAAGCGGCAATAACTTACGCGGCGATGGGATTAATTGCACGAAGTTATCCGTTGACGGCATCGACGGCGAATATGTTGATACCGGTGTCGGCAATACGGAGTGGGTTGTGGGAACGCGTAGGAACGGATGGAACCGGTGAAGATGGCCGGATATTGCAAGATCAATTCAGCCAAGGTACGCCGATGCGTGCGGCAATAAACCAGGACAGTTGCGTCATCACTTATTCCGCTCCAACTTACCGAGACACTGCGGCAACCCGGCGGAGATGGTATCAGGATGCAATGACATATCAAACATCGGTACAAGCATCTCATATTCTGATTGGAATTACATTGGCGGGACTGGCCTCGGCGATACCGGCATTATTTTTTTGTAGTGTCTGGAAAATAGGTTTGATGGTGTTGCTCTTGAAACTTTTAAATGACCTCTTCATATGGCGATACGTAGAACCAATCTTTCCTTACTTTACCCTTCGTTCGGTTCTGCTTTGGTCTCCGTTGCAAGCGTGGTTTTTGTTATCATACGCGCTGTTACCTCCACCCAAAAAGCGAAGCATTCGCGGGTTTACAGACAAATGAACCTGCACTATCCGCTGCGTTTCAGCCGCTG
>CAZPUW010000057.1:0-11203 GCA_964589795.1 uncultured bacterium | reverse complement strand
TTTCATCCCATTCTATCGTTGCGGACTTTTTCAATCGATCCACCGCAACGGTTTTTACTCCGGGCATCTTTTGTAACGCACGGGTGACTGCCGCTTCGCAGTGCATGCAAGTCATGCCCGTCACTTCAAGTGTTGTGTTCGCCATAATGCTTCCAACTTTCACGATTCAAACCCGGCTCACCCTTTTTGTTGGGCGAAGGTAGTTTTAATTTTAGTATCGAGATATTCCTGAGGATTTTCAAGCGCCTCTTCAGTTATCTCAAACGCAGTCAGCCCCAATAATTTAAGACCATAGGGGTAGTTCTTCAAACGTTCTTTCAGCAAAGTCACAACTCCGACGTTTTCGGTCGCGGCGTGGTTGTGCGCCCACTTTTGTGCCGATTCCGATAACACGAACGCCAGCCCGAATTCCGCCAGTATATCGCGTTGGAACTGGAAAATCGCCGCTTGTTCCAATAGCGTTTGAAGCGTGGCGATGGGATTGAGCACGAGCTCGCGAGTTACTGTCAGTTGCGTAACTTTACCCGGCAATCGCTTTTCAAACGGCATCAACAACTTTTCCATCACCGCGAGGATGCCGCGGGCTCCCGTTCCTTCCTGCGCGGCTTGTTCCGCAAGCACGCGAAGCGCGTCTTCGGCAAATTCAAGTTTGATGCCATAGGAAAGAAAATCCCGGCGCTTCCCTTCCACGACCGCGTTATTCTTCGATTTCAGAATTGCAAATAATTCTTCGACACCAAGCGGTGAAAGCCTTACCATCACGGGGAGCCGCCCGATAAATTCAGTTTCGAATCCGAATGTTATCAAGTCCTGCGACGCGATATGCTTCGCCCATGCATCGCCGTCGGTTACTTCGTTGCTTCCCTTACCAAAACCTATAGTTCCGCCGCGCAAACGTTTACGCACCATTTCGTCGAGATGGGAGAACGCACCGCTTACGATAAACAGAATGTTACGGGTGTTGACCTTTTTACGGTCGGCTTTACCGGTACGTTGCAGTTCAATCACCGCTTCCATTTGCGAGGCAATGTCGTGCGGTACTTTCATATCGACTTCAGTCTCTTCCATAATTTTCAACAAATTGCGTTGGACACCGGTGCGGGAAACATCGATACCGATGGTATTCGAAGCGGCGGCAATTTTATCGATTTCATCGATGTAAATGATGCCACGCTCCGCCGCGGCAATATCGCCACCGGCAACATGGACAAGCTCACGGACAAGATCCTCGACGTCGCCACCGACATAACCAGTTTCACTAAATTTCGTTGCATCGCCTTTCACAAACGGAACTTTAATATAGTCGGCGACCAGCCGTACGATATAGGTTTTGCCAACGCCGGTCGGACCGATAAGTATCACATTTGGTTTGATGTTGCCGATGATGTGCGGTAATTCCGGGTGTTGGGTTTCGAGTCGCATCCGGTTGTAGTGCGTCGCTATTTTCGTCGCAAGAACGGATACGGCATCGCGTTGACCGATGACGAACTGATTTAGGTATGCTTCCAATTCAAGCGGTGTTACCGTAAAGTTAATCGGTTCAACCGGCCGCTTTTGCTGAGGCGGTTCTTCCTTCGTACCTGCCAATTGCGGTTCCACACCGGGTTCGCCGCCCATCATGTTGCGGGTAAGTTCGGGATCGGGCATTGGATTTGGTGTATTCATTTCTAACCTCTGTTACCGGATGTCGGTTGCCGGACACTGGAAAGAACTTCTTTCCGAAACCCGGGATTCGACACACGATTCTTTTTTATAATTTTCTTAACGGATCGCGAATAGCATCGTTCGCGGTTGGGACATGACTGGCGAGGGTGAGTGACAATTTTTGCGGTACGCCGTTTCGTGATATTTCAATAGTTACGGTTTTATCCGGCATCGATGCGATATTCATACGTAGTGTGGACAATTTTAATGTTCGTATTTCATTCACTTCAGTAATGACATCCCCGGCTTTGATACCAATTTTCTCTGCGACCGAACCGGTAAGAACCTTGTCAACAACTACTCCCATTTGTTCGACATTCTCATCCGGCACACCCGGTAGAATTCCCAAGTAACCCCTTGGGATTCCGCTTCCGCTTTCCAACAACGGTAAAATCTTTTTGATGGTATTCAAGGGTATTACCGTCCAATAGCCGCCATTCTGATCTTTCATTCTTCCGTCGAGCATCCCAATCAGGAGTCCGCCGGTATCAAATAGCGGTGCGCCGGGGCGCGCGATTAAGCTCATCGTCATCATAGCATACAGCGAATAGTTGTACGGATCGTCGCCCCCTAACAGCGAATGCGCCATCGTCCCATACGTGACGAACGAACCATTTACCAAAGGTGCCGTTCCCACCAGAAATGCAAGTTGTCCGGTGGAAATATCCGTGGGGCCAATTAAGGCGACAACCGGCAAATTCTCATTCGCTTCCAACTTCATCACTGCTAAGTTAGTTTCCCAATCCGCACCGATAAGTTGCACCGGGACAACTTTCCCGTTGGGAAGTTTCGCTACCAACGGCTTACCGTCTTTAAAAGCGGATGCTGTAGTTAACAATTCCCCGTTGGAACCGATTGAAATCGCTGTGCCTGCTACCACCGATGGCATCGAAGAATCACCAACGGTGTGAAGGATTACCAGCGCCGGAGAAATCGTAGTGGAAAGCTGCCGCATTCCACTATCGAGACTTTCCAATGTACCCGCCGGGCGGTTACATCCGATAAGGATGAGCAATCCCAAAGCGAGACACAATACACATAAACGGTGGTAACGGTGGTTCATTTTACGTCGATCGGTTGGTAGAGCGGCATTCCCGAAGAATCTTTTTCGAAATGGTAATTACCGGTTTCTTGCACGGCTTGGGCTTTGTGACCGGAATGAAAGACGAAAAACACCAGTAAAATCATTACGACTAAAACCAAAATCTTCATCAATCCGAGTACGCTGTATTGACATAAAGCCGCCGGTAAATGTGTCAACCGCCAGCGATTGAAACGGTCGGTAACTGTCTCGTTCCGGTTCATTTCGCTTGAAACACGTTTGTGGAAATCTTTCCAAAATGTTTCACCCGGACAAAATTCTGAGTCACTCTCAATATTTGCTTTTACGTTGTAGGCGCGTACAGCTTCCTCACGGCATGGCTGGCATACCGTTAGATGCTGTTCCAGTTCTATTTGTTGGGCCGGTGTGACGGTTCCGGTCGATGCCAACTCAAGAACTAATCGGGCTTCGTGACAACGCAACACTCTTTCCTTTTACTGGGTCTGTGGGTGATACGAGTAAAAATTGAGAAAAATGAGAAAAAAGTACTGTCAATTGGCAGTTTATATCGAAATCCGACCAAATCGGTGTAATATAATTTTAAGTGGTTCGGTGTGAATGTAACTGGAATCTTACCTAAAAAATGTATGATTTCAATTACATGCTTCGTCTGCAAATACCAATTGGATAAACTTGGGGTATAACTTCTATCATAGGTACGTTAGAAAATGAATATTGGGTGTCGTTTCAGATGTATCATGTTCCTATCTAAACAACTGTTACACTTCCGTTTGCTTCGTTATTTTCATTGCGACTTGAATATATCGCTTAGCGGCGGAGATTGTTTCGTACTCCAACGAGTGATGTATCGACTCATTAAAGTTATTGAATGCCCGAAACTCATGATTCAAAGCACTTAACACGATAAACTCGTCGAATAGAATGATATCCCCTTTCTTCAAAAACGGGTACATCTGTATCAAACCGTATAAAGTAGGCCCATACAGGTCAAGATCGTAATGCATTACCATGCGATTTTTAGGGGGATTTTCCTTCAGGAATTTCGGGAGTGTATTCTGTAATAAACCCTTTACGAATGCGCATCGCTTATCCTGAATTGTCGGTATCTCGCCTGAAGTGTCGAAATATCCTTTGTCATAATCACGCCACCGTTCCGGTAATCCGGTAAACGTATCGAATCCGAAGAACTGAGATTCCGGATGGTGAAGATGTTCCGCCCAATGGCGAAAAGAATTACCCGTCCAGACACCAAATTCGAAAAACGAAATCGGTGTATTTGTTAACTCTTCTTTTTGAATAATCGTATCGTAATACTCTTCCCGATGTGTACAGTTTTCTACTTTATTGTCTTTAACCCATTTAGACGCGCTAAAGACCCGCTCGAGATTGGATAGCCGATACCAGAGCTTTGGTTTATATGCAACGTAGGAACTGTAAAGGAAAGCATCTTTTAAGAATTGCATCGAATTTACCCCATAAGTGCGAGTAAGATGTGAAAATTCGAATCCGCTCAAGCCGTGTGATACCCTTGTTAGAGCGATCCAATAATAGTACGCATGTAATTATTATTGTATCATTTCGCTAATCGAAGTACCCCCTGAGCGACTTTATCTTCCCAAGAATTGCTTACATATTTACGTGGTGGCAGATCCCGGTCTTTTAATTCGGGAACTTCGATAATTGTACCATCCGGCTTGAATAAAATCGGCATGGTAACCTCAAACGTCTGATTCCGGGAATCGATTTTACATTCAAAAGTGGCAAAGATGATCGAATCGGTTTTGATAACCTGTGTCGAATTCGTCAATGTTTTTAAAAATTGAGAGAACTCTTTTCGTTGATGGGGAAACGGCAAAACTTTAATGATAACGCTTGCTTTTCCATCTTCGGAAAGGTCCATTTTATCTTTACGCGCGAAGAAAACCCCACCGCATTCCGTGTACGGTTCACCCGTAGGTAGGGTAATCAACTGCCAATCCTGGTTACGATACGCGTTGCAACCGGATTGTAATAAAAGAAATCCTATTCCGAATGCAAGCCATAGGGTACGATGCAATAATTCTCCATCGAAGTGTGTTTCGGTAAATGTAAACCCGTTTGTGAACTGGTAAGCGAAGGAGAATTTACTCCGGGTTACAAAAAGGAAGTTAGTAGCTGATATATCGGGAAGCAACGGTTTACCCATCTGAATATGTGCACCATCCGGCATGGATGAAGAGCTTCCAATCAACAATTCGGTTATTCGGAATTTACTATTTTAGTGCGGTAATTTGCTGCGTTAGAAATACATAGAAACCAATCTGACCGGTATCGTATCCCAATATCCTCGAAATTTGTGTAATCACCACTAAAAACCCCGATTTCTTACATAAAAAAAGCATTTTTTTACAAACATCTAAATCATACCTTGAATTTGAAATTTGTTTTTATAAAATAATTAATACACAATAAAAAAATCGACAAACGGTTGCGGACAAACGCTAAAACTACATTGACCGTAAACTATTTTAGTAAAGTCGCAACTTCATTATCAACAGTAAAGGGGGAAATGTGTCTTTTCGTTATTGTTTTCGAATCATTTTCATGGTTCTTGTACTTTTCAGTTTGGTTCAACTTTCCAGTGCACAAAATTTCTGGCAAGCCGCCGGTTTATCCGGTCGGGTTGCTCCCAGTTTGGCGATGGATGCGAACAGTAATCTACTGGTCGGTGCAGACTCAACGATTATGCGGTCAACCAATGGCGGTACCAACTGGACTCAACAACTTATGATATCGGGCGCAACTATCAACCAGATTGTTACGGCTCCCGGTAATTACGCTTACGCCGGCACTGAAAATGCCGGTTTCTATCGTTCTACCGATAATGGAATCACATGGACGTCTTCCAATACCAATCAACCGGATGGACAAGTTCGTGCGGTATTGGTTTTACCTTCCGGTAATGTTTTAATCGGAACGTCAGGTCATGGTGTTGAGATTTCTACCGATCACGGCCAGAGTTGGACGCAAACCAATACCGGACTGACAGAATCGAATGCACGCGCGCTGACAAGGACACCGAATGGAAATATCTTCGTGAGTGTCAAAGGGGCTAATGGAATATTTATCTCGACGAATAACGGTGCAAGTTGGTCGCTGACTTCAATGACAAGAACTTACCGGGTGTACTCGTTGGCATCGCTGCCAAATGGTTACATTTACGCCGGTACACAAGAGTTTCCCAACGGCATATACCGTTCTACCGACGGTGGTTCCACATGGACGCAATCCGGGTTTGCCGGACTAACGGTACTGAATGTGGACGATTGTTATCCACCGGATGGTTCGAATTATTGTTCGGCATATCCATACGGGGTCGCACGCTCGTACAATTATGGCACCACGTGGGATTCAGTGAATACCGGATTAACGTTACCGATAGTAGGTAGTATCATCATCGGACCGGGGGGCTACCTATATGCCGGTACCGCGTCTGGTGTGTTTCGTAGTGTAAATCAAATTACGAGTGTGAATGAATCGCATTTGAGTGTACCTACTCAATTTTCATTGGCACAGAATTTCCCGAATCCGTTCAATCCGACCACGAGGATTCAGTTTGAAATTCCCGAAAAAAGTTTTGTGAATATGAAATTGTTCAACCTTGGTGGTCAAGAAGTTGCTTCACTTGCGAACGGCGAGTTTCAGCCGGGCGTTCATGAAGTAACCGTATCGGGCTCCGAGCTTGCGAGTGGAGCCTATTTCTACAAACTGACAGCGGGAAAATTCACCGCAACGCGAACATTGCAACTCGTCAAGTAATCTCTTCCAACTCAAATAAAGTAAAACCGGGACGCTTTAGCGTCCCGTTTTTTTATTATCTAACCCGTAGCAAGAGATAAAAAACATGTTACAATATTTAGTTTGATGGTCAATAGATATCAATGAAACAAAAGTAAAACTCAAACTTATTATATGGTATAAGGAATATTGCAGTGTTTGATTATTCGATTGACATATCAAAATTTAATTTATAGCTTGTTTAGTACTACTTGTCGGACAACTTGAAGAGGAGGTACAGATGTATACGACTCGAATACGATTTTTCTTCCTTACGATACTGCTTATTACTCTGCTGGTTACTAACGCTTCTCTGGCGCAGCTCTCGATTAACCGCATTTACAATCAAGTAAGCACAACAACAGTGTGGAGCGGCGAATCTCGTTACGGTCAATACTGTTATGTTGGTGGTAGTTTTGCCGGATGGTTTGTGTACGACATTCATAATCCGGAACAAATAAGCAGAGTGGTAACCGTTCCTAACATAGAAGCTGGTGAAACTGTTTTTTACGGAAATTATGCAATCTTTCGCATTTGCTCCCAAGGAATACAGGTCGAAGATATTAGCGATCCAGCAAATCCGGTTCAAGTTTCCCGCTTAGACACACCGGGATTTACCGAAGATATCTCGAATAAAGGACCGTTGATTGCGGTTGCTGATCGTACCGGTGGACTTAGACTAATTTCTGTTATTGACCCTGAAGCACCGGTTGAAATTAGTTCTTTGGCGGTTGGCAATGCGTACGGTGTGACTGTCGATGGCCAGATGGCGTATGTGACTACAACGAATAGTCTCAAAGTTGTAAACATCGCTAATCCGGCAAGCCCTTATGTTGTGAGTACACTCGAATTAAACTCACTTGGGCGTAGAGTGGCGAAGTACGGCATTTACGTCTATATCGCCAATTACGATGCTGGTTTAACAATCGTCGATGTTTCTACTCCGAGTGAACCAACAGTAGTCGCGACATGGCAGGGGCCACAATACACCGGGGAACTTCACGATGTAACCGTTGATCGTGATATTGCCTACTTGGCTTACGGAATGGAGGGCATCTATGCGTTAGATGTTTCCGAACCGACTTCGCCTGTACAAATAGGTCATTGTTCGAACAGCCATGCCGTCGGAATTTCATATCGGGAAGGGTATCTGTACTGCGGCGACTATGACCGTGGTTTTAGTATTTTCAGCGTAGAAGATGGTTATTCCACAAGCGTTTCGGAAATCACTCCCGATGCGTACATGATTACACCCTTTTTCCCAAACCCGTTTAATTCATCCACGTCGATTAAAGTTCGGCTGACCAAAAACGAATCTGTTCAATTGAAAATTTACGACAGTCTTGGTCGATTAGTTGCGGTTCCGGTGTCCGGGACATTAGGTACCGGTGTGCATAGTATTAATTGGGATGCAACCGACTTCCCAAGTGGTACTTATTTGTATCGGCTCCAAGTCCACGACATGAACAAAAGTGGAAAACTGCAACTCGTCAAGTAATCTCTTCCAACTCAAATAAAGTAAAAACGGGACGCTAAAGCGTCCCGTTTTGATTGAAAATAATTCCGCGACCCCGGAGGGATTTGAACCCCCAACCCTCAGCTCCGAAGGCTGATGCTCTATCCAGTTGAGCTACGGGGCCGGTTATGCGAACCAAAGATAACTATTCCTTACCCCGTGGGAAAGTCGCCAAATCCACCGGCCAGAAACGAATTATACCGCCATTATCTGCGCCGTGTAGTTAGCGAAGGATATCTTTGTTCATATCGGGCTTCTCCGATATCTTCACGGTTCGCATAATCGTCAAACCACGATTCAATATACACGTGGTTTCCGTTTGGGCCATCCGGTTCGATTTGGAAAGGTGGTGGGGTAACCCTGTATCGCGAGTCATAATGAAATGAAATGTGATAACCGGTTCCACCGTGATTCGATTTATGTAAATACCCCCGCCGGTTTTGTGCCAAAGCACCAGTGAGGTAAACCGTTCCCCGCTCATCTGGATATGTACCCTGATAGTCGTCCCAAGTGTCGTTTTGTTGCTCAAACGTCAAACTTGAATTCAATGCAAAAAGTTGCCCGTTAATGGCAATATCCCTTCCTTTACTACAATTGTCGCGTCCATTAGCGGGCGTATTGGCAATCAATATTCCCGACTCCGGGTCTTCCCGCCGTTGCCCCGGTTCTCGAGCTTCACTTATCAACGTCAGTTGATCCGTCATCGAAACGGATGTTCGATAGTTGGGTGCTACTCCTTGAGAATACACAATATTATCCATCAACCGTAAATTACCCGCAGCACCTACACCAACTAACCCATGCACCGAACCGGCAATCCATAATTCCCCATCACAAAAAATTGCATACTCTGAATTAGGTGGATAGAATATTGATTGTTCTGGCGATCCATTCAAATAAGGTGGATTGGGGGTTCCAGTAGCCCAACGGTAAACATCAGCTACGTTTCCATGAAACCAAATGCCATGCACATAACGACCATCTTGAGAATTTAACCAACACCCGGAGGACGCTGCCGCAGATCGCAATCGATCTGCTCGAACCAGGCAGCGAATCCGTTGAACATGTTCGAGATAACCGGGTGGGGGGAACCCTGCGAAGGTAGAACCGACCGGACTGAGTATTCTCCCTGTCGTCGTAACCAATCCACCAAAGTATGCACCCGGATGAACGCCAATGTCCGAATTGGAGTGCACGCGCCCGAACAACGAATCACCGGCGAAGAACCAGATGAATTCGTCGAACCGCGAATACTCTATTTCGGAAAAATACAGATACTGGGAGAAACTTTGGAGGGATACCCGGGCAAATACCCGGCGCTTCACTTCGCGCTTATTACCATAAGCGTCGTTATAGGATTGGATACCGATTGCTGAACAGTCATAGTGAAAATACGAATTGGTCCCGGCGTTCTCAGATTGCAATCGCGTCAGTCGGTTATCGACAAATCTACCCATTCCCGGAATCGAACCATCGTTAAACGCAATAACTGCCGTAACAACAAGATCGCTTCGGTTTGTCTTTCGTAAGTACGAAATCGGACCCTGCATAATTGCCGCTTGTGCGGTGTAATATGCTTGGATCTCGGCGATTTTGCGATGCCCTTCGAATTTAGTATCGGAAGACCATTTGAGGTACGCCATCACCGAAAAAAGTAACAGCATCGACAACGCGGTTGCGAAGACAAGGGAATAACCGGATTGCCGTTGAGGACTCCATCTTCTTCGAGTCGTAATCATCATACGCTCCTATTCTACACATCAAAAATACAATCAATCAAATATAGCAAAAGATTCTGTACGGACTAAGCTCTATTACGCGAACCTCCATTATCGTCGGATTTGCCTGAATCCAGCGCTTTGCGTATCATGATAAGCAACTGTTCCGGGTGATATGGCTTCGGAATATTTCCCACCACGATACCGGAGTACTCCGGTTTCAACTCGCCAATCGGAACACCACTCGATAACAAAACACGATAGTTTTTCTTCAATTCAATGAGCTGGTCGAGAAACTCGAATCCAGTCATAACTGGCATCGACACATCGAGGATAATGAGGTCGTAACCCCCTTCATTTTCAGCGAGTAAGTCGAGCGCTTCCTGCCCGTTCGTTGCAATAGTCACCCGGTATCCTTGTCGCTCCAACAATTGCTGCCCGACCCTGCGAACAAGGTCTTCATCTTCGACAAGAATAATCGATTCATTGCCGCGCGGAATAGTGCCGTCTGTTTGGTCATGAATGTGCTCGCTAATGTCTTTCGACATCGCCGGGAGGTAAATCATGAACGTCGTGCCGATATTCGGTGCGCTTGAAACAGTAATCCACCCTTCATGCTGTTTCACGATACCGAACGCGGTAGACAACCCTAACCCCGTTCCCTGTCCCACCGCTTTGGTCGTATAGAACGGTTCGAAAATGTGCCGCGCAACATCGTGTGCCATCCCACAACCCGTATCCGAAACAACCACACAGATATAATTACCACTGCGGAGCTCGGCATCGATTAACTCTTCCTCAAAATTAACTTCCCTTGCCGACAGCGTGATTTTCAACGGATGGTTGTGATCCAATGCTACCGTATTTAGGGCGTCCTTCGCATTGAAACACATATTCAACAGAACTTGGTGCAACTGTGATGAATCGCCGTTGATGTTATGTTTCACGTCGATTTCATCGAGTTCGATTTCGAACCGCCGGTCGAAAGTACTCCGTACCAGCGTAACAATTTCCTGTAATAATTTTTCGACCTGAACCGGCTTCTTCTCGATTTGGGTGCGGCGGCTGAATGTCATTAACTGTTTGATTAAATCGGATGCACGAAGGCAAGCGCTTTCCGCTTCCGCCAAACACTCCTTGATGCGGTTCGGCTCGGAAATTTTCGCCAAACCGATATTCCCCATGATAACCGTGAGGACATTGTTGAAGTTGTGCGCGATACCGCCGGTCAACTCACCGACTGCGACAAATCGTTGTGCGCGGTTCAGTTGATTTTGCAACTCAGTTTGCTGGGTTACATCGCGGGCGAATTTACCGAAGTGAGTAATATTACCACCCGGATCGCGAAGCGGAAGAATCGTCGCGTCCAACTCAACCATTCGACCG
>CAZPUW010000056.1:0-11266 GCA_964589795.1 uncultured bacterium | reverse complement strand
CGCATCAACCCGCAGAAATATTCATTCAAGCGACCATCGATTCAAATGTTACGCTCCCTGCCTCATGGTCGGGTCTGATAACGATTATGAGTGACGCGAATCCTCATGTAACGAACATCCCCGTAACGGTAACTATTACCGACGCCGCACATGATGTTGTAACCATACCTTATCGTTATAAGCTGTACCAAAATTATCCGAATCCGTTTAACCCTACAACTGAAATTCGATTCGATCTCCAGAAGGAGGGTATGACCCGGCTAACCATATTCGATGTAACAGGGAGACAAGTTGCGAAGTTGGTGAATCAGGAATTACCGGCTGGTTCCCATTCAGTGCGATTTGAAGCGCCTCGACTTGCAACCGGTGTCTATTTTTATCGGCTCCAGAGCGGTGGATTTACGGATGTAAAGAAAATGATAATGGTGAAATGATTATCACTAATTTGAAAGCGGGATGTTGCCATCCCGCTTTTTTTGAACTGAACTGGAAACGCAGCGGAGGACTACGCTTTCAGAATTGCATCGACTTCTTCTTTATCGGCATCCATGATGTAAGGAATGCCACTCACCGTAGCAGCTTCCTGTGTTAATGCTGCTAAATCGTCCCGCGCGATAGTGTCCATCGTGAATTTGCGATTACCTGCCATGAGTTGACGTAAACCTTGGGCAAGACGTTCGTAGTAAGTGTACAATCCGAGCGCACCGGTCGGTAATGCTTCGAATACATCATTACCCAGTTCGTGCCGAAGATGTTGCGCGGTGACGAAGATTTCATCCTTGCTGCGCCCAAATCGTTCGACATATACCGGAAGTTGATTCTCTTCGATTGCCTTTCCAATGGTCTTGCCAACCATTACCGAAGCAATCGGGGCGCGCGCCATTCCAACCATTTTCACGTATGGTGCGCCCATTGCGAGACCTTTGAAGATTTGGTCTTCGAAAGTGAAACCACCTGCGACTGCCAATGCCGGAAGTTTTTTCTTCTTGGCCGCAAGGCGATGGGCATATTGATACAGTAGCGAATGTAATTCGACTACCGGTACACCCCATTCATTCATCATCCGCCACGGGCTCATACCGGTTCCGCCACCGGCACCGTCCACGGTGAGCAGATCGATGCCGTATTTAGATGACCAAGCGACTGCACGTGCAAGGTCAGCGGGACGATATGCACCGGTCTTCAGGAAGATATATTTCGCACCGGCTTTGCGAAGTTCTTCGACTCGCGATGCGAATCCTTCTTCGCTTACCATACCGACGCGTGAATGGCGCTCAAATTCCTTGAAAGCACCTTTTTCGAACGACTTGATTACAAGCGGATCGGTCGGATTGGGCAGAACTACATACCCGCGTTCGTGCAACAATTGCGCTTTCTTCAAATCGCGAATCTTGACTTCGCCACCGATATCTTTCGCCCCTTGTCCCCACTTGAGTTCTACAATCGACACACCGAGTTTTTCGATTGCATACTCTTGGGTACCAAGCCGTCCATCTTCCACGTTCGCTTGGACTATGATGGCACCATAACCGTCGCGCATGTGGTCTTTGTACAATTTCACACGGCGTTTCAGATCGAGGGTGTCAACCACTTTGCCGTTTTTGAGGACAGTACCGGGATCCATACCGACGACATTTTCACCGATGGTAAGTCCAGTGCCGGCGATGGCAGAACCGATAGCAAGTCCTTCCCAATTGTTCTTAGCAACATCGGTGGAACCGATACCGGGAATAATCCACGGGTAACGGAATTTAATTTTTTTGTCATGTCCAATGACGACTTCCAAATTTACATTCGGGAATATCGCGACGTCGCTATCGGCTTTGATGCCGTGAGCGCCGACTGCGGTTCCCATAATGTTAAAATGCGAATAGTCAATTGGGTAACTTTTTTCATTGGCGGTGGTGATGACACCAAATGGTTGCGGGTAAATGACCTCGTGACCCCGGTACGCCGATTTGCCGATTTCGCACATACCGATGCAACCGTCAACGCAGGTAACACACATTCCCGATATCGGGGTGATGGAATGATCAGTGCGGTTTTTGGTTAATGTCGCCGCTGACCGGTTTACTACTGACAACGTTTGCAACATGTTTTTCTCCTCGTTATTGCTTCGGTTACTTCAGTTTTTTGCGATTTCGCACGCTACACAGGGGGATAGGTAGCACATCATATCATCGAACTGCTCTTTCGCTGCACACGGTGGACTTAGATTGGCGCACCCACCACATATCACTTTATCCGGCTCAGTATACGTACACCGGAGTTGACAGGCGGGACAGATATATTCGCACGCGCCGCATAACCGACACTCTTCCGATTTGATATCGAATGGTATTCCAATCGTGCGGTTTTCACCACGCCCACGAAATCCGATTGCTTTCGCTTGCATTTGGCTTTCACACATCCGAACACAGAGTCCGCAGAGAATGCAATCGTCGTATTCCTGCCGGAACCGTTGCTGTTTTATGTTATGAAATGATGCAAGGTCCTGAATCGTTTTCGATTGCGGACAAGTGGAAAGAAGTAATTCAAGAATTATCTTTCGTGCGCGTAATACACGGTTCGAAGCTGTTCGAATTACCATTCCATCTTCGGCGGGGTATGTGCAGGAAGTGACAAGTTTGGATTTTGCCCCTTCACCGATTTCGACCACACACAATCGACATGCTCCATAAGAAGGGAGTGTTTCGACGTGGCAGAGTGTCGGAATCGGGATACCGAAAAAGTTTGCTACTTCCAAGATTGTCAGCCCGGAATCGATGGAAACCGGGATCCCATTGATTTTTAGGTCGATCATATCGATTGCCTCGCTGATTCTTTCACTTCAGTTTCTTTATGTCGGCATTTTTCGGTGAATTCTAAATCGCATCGCAGGCACCTCACGGCTTCCTTTCGGGCGAGTGGTTCGCTTAATGTTTGCTCGACTTCGCGGAATGATTTTCGCCGGACTTCCGGAGAGACACGTGGTATCTCCGCACGTCTTAGTTTGGCGAGTTCGTCTTCATCGGTAAGAACCGGTTCGACATAGACAGTCGGTTTGCGCGGTGGTTCCGGTTGTTCGAGTTTTTCACCCCGCAGATAACGGTCAATCATCGTTGCCGCTCGTTTGCCTGCGGCAATTGCATCGATAACGGTATTGGGACCGGTTATCACATCACCACCCGCGAAGACACCGGGCCTGCTGCATCGTAGCGTTCGCTTATCGGCTTCGACCGTTCCATCATTTTTGATTTTGAGTTCGAGTTCCCCTTCCACTGAAATGGAATTGACATCGGGTGATTCACTGATAGCAACCACCATCGTATCCAAGGGAACACTAAACTCGCTTCCGGGAATGGGTACGGGTCTCCTTCTTCCCGAGGAATCGACTTCACCCAAACGATTGCGAATTAGCTCGATGCAAATCAGCCGGTTCTTTTCCGTTTTGATTCGTACCGGAGCAACCAAAGTTTCGAGCTTTACCCCTTCTTCGATTGCCGCATCGACTTCCTCGGCAAATGCAGGCATTTCTTCGCGGGAGCGGCGATACAGGATGGTTACGCTTTCGACCCCTTTTTGGCGAAGGGCGGTTCGCGCGGCATCGACGGCGGAGTTACCTCCACCAATCACGACAACTCTGCCGGAAGCTTTTTCCTTTCCGTTCTCATTGTAATTTTTCAGGAACTCAATGGACGGGAATACATTTTCATTGTCTTCACTTTCCAACTGTAGCCGTTTCCCCTTTTGCGCACCGATACCAACAAACACCGCGTCATATCCATCGTGTAGTATTCCGTCTAGCGAAAAATCACGACCTAATTCCTTATTGGGAGCGAATGTGACATTCGAATCGAATATCGCATCAATTTCTTTTTTCAAAACATCGTGAGGTAGGCGATATTCAGGTATACAGCTATACAGCATACCTCCCGCCTGAGTCTCGGTTTCAAACACCGTGACCGGATAACCCATTAACGACAGGTTGTGTGCGGCAGTTAGTCCTGCAGGACCGGAACCAACGATTGCGACTTTTTTATCTTTTTTTGTTTTCTCATACTTTGGTTTGTACACTTTCGGATCGACATGATCAGTAACAAACCGCTTCAATGCCCGGATTGCTACTGACCGGTTTCCGGTCGTACCAAGCCGGCACATTTCCTCACACTGATGGTCGCAAACGCGTGCGCAAATCGACGGGAATGGATTCACTTCGCGAATCACTTTGTAGGCGTCTTCATATTCGCCACGCGCGATATGTGCGACGTATCGCCATGCTTCCGTTCCGATAGGACACGCGGAATGGCACGGTGCACCAACTAATTCTTTGCAAACTCCAGCCCGGCATTTTTTATCGACAATGTGTTCGATAAATTCTTCGCGGAAATAATGGAGTGTCGACAAAACCGGATTCGCCGCAGTTTGTCCCAATCCGCACATTGAAGTGTCAGCGACGACTAACGCCAACTCTTCCAGCAAATCGAGATGTGCAAGAGTCGCCGTACCATTCGAAATATCTTCGAGAATTTCGTACATCCGTTGAGTACCCTTGCGACAGGAAAAACATTTGCCGCATGATTCATCCTTCAGGAAATTCATGAAGTATTTCGCGATGTCCACCATGCAACTTCGCTCATCCATCACAATCATACCACCGGAGCCCATTATCGAGCCGGCTTTTGACAGACTATCGTAGTCGATGGGTAAATCGAATTTGTCGGCGGGAATACAACCACCGGAAGGACCACCGGTTTGGATTGCTTTTATCGGAGTATTACCACTCCCTCCACCACCGATATGATAGACGATGTCGCGGATGGTTGTACCCATCGGTACTTCGACTAAACCGGTATTCTTAATTTTTCCCACCAAGCTGAAAATCTTAGTACCGGAATTACCGGGGGTACCAATATGAGAATAGAAGCGAGCACCTTGATCGAATATGATGGGAATATTTGCCCACGTTTCGACGTTATTAATCGCGGACGGTTTACCGTACAATCCGCGTTCGATTGGGTAAGGGGGACGTTGTCGCGGTTCTCCCATCGAACCCTCGATGGATCGAATCAAAGCAGTCTCTTCTCCGCACACGAACGCACCCGCTCCTTTAACTAGCTGGATATCGAAACTGAAACCCGTCCCGAGAATATTTTCACCGAGGATGCCAAGTTCGCGCGCTTGTCGAATTGCAATCGTCAAGTGTTTGATGGCAAGCGGATATTCGTAACGGACATACACATATCCCTTGGTTGCACCCGTCGCGAATGCACCAATAATCATTCCTTCGATAATGCTGTGAGGATTCCCTTCCAGTATGCTTCTATCCATGTATGCGCCGGGGTCACCCTCATCGGCGTTGCAAATCAGGTATTTCCCCTTATCGCTTGGCTGTTTAGAAAGAAGTTCCCACTTCTTTCCCGTCGGGAAACCGGCACCGCCACGTCCACGCAAACCACTCGTTTTCATTTCTTCGATTACCCATAGCGGATCGGAGCGTTTCAATATTTTGTACAGACTTCCATATCCGCCGTTCAAGAAATAATCGTTGATGCGAATTGGATCGATTTTTTCATTCCGCGCGAGAATAGTACGGAGCTGTGACCGGAAGAACGGTATGTCGTCCATTCGTTCGATTCGCTCACCGGTGTCAAGATCGAGCCACAATAAATCGTGAACAGCTTTACCCTGCGCGGTCGCATCAATGATGCGGGGGATGTCTTTCGTACTGACTTTCGGGTAAAATGTTTCGCGGGGTTCGATTAATAACGAAGGTTCCATTTGACAGAAACCGTGACAACCGGTGATGCGCAATTGAATCGTATCGTTCAACCCTTTCGCGAGAATTTCCCGCTTCGTGGCGCGAATTAACTCATTTGCGCCGCTTGCCTGACCGCAAGTACCGGCTGATATCACGATAGTCGGGATGTCGGTCGGACGCTTGATTTTCATACGTTTCTCAAGATCGCCCAAAGTATGCAATTGTTCCATTTTCGTTTCCCGATAGTTTTTATTGTTTTGATGGTTCAGACATTTGTCTGCACACAATTGCTACATATCTAAACCGGAAACATCGAGCATGTGGCCACGACATCCCCGGCGACGGCAAATCTGGACTATTCCCCCGCCACGAACCATCATCGGCACCATCGGTAATCCGCACTCTGTGCATTCGGTCGCACCGGATAATTCGCTGTTGCAATGGGGACAAAACATATCCACCACACTTTCGTGAGGGATTTCATATTCGACTTCCACGTTATAACTGCCGTACAGACTCGAAAGCCGTAGCCAGCCGTGCTGATGCGCGAAAGCTAAATTGATGTAGATAGAGGGGAATCCGTCGATGGGGTGAGTAAAATCCATCAAGCTATGATTACAGCGCGGACAAGCGACGTCCACCGGAAATATGCCTTCACCCTTTTGCATTTGTGATGGATCCAGCCCTTTTCTCGCTTGTTCGAGCATAGCGGGAACCTGTGATGCTTTTACCTGTGAGAAATAGTGTCCATCGATAACAACGATAGGACCGAGTGCACAGGCACCGAGGCAATTAACCGTGTGGAAAGTAAATTTTCGATCCGGTGTCGTCTCGTTCGGAGCAACACCCAATCGTTTTTGTAACTCTTCGGCAATCCTTGGCGCTCCCCATACATGACAGGCAGTACCAAGACAACATGACACTAAATGTTCACCCCGCGGTGTAAGACTGAAAGCTTTGTAAAATGTCGCAACTCCATAAACGTCCACTAACGGACGATTGAATTTTACAGCAACTGCTTTCAACTCATCTGCGGGGAGATAACCAAATTTGGATTGTACTTCTTCAAGCACTCCAATCAAGCCAACCTCGGAGTGGTTCTGCTTTGTGGTGCGATCTTCACCGACCATAACCAACCTCGCAAGTAAAATGTGTCATTGTGGAAAAGAGCAAAGAGACAAAATGAACAAAGTGGGGTGGAAAAGAATTAACCGTTTTCGAAAATCAGAATATCACACACGAAATGTGTTGTTGAACACATGTTAAAATTGAGAAAAATGAGTAGCAAGATAAAAGCAGAGGAAAAGCAATAAAAGTAGACAAATTTCTAAGAAAGAGTCTGTGTATTGATAATAGTAATACTTGTAAAATTCAAATACTTCCATTAAGCCAATGAAAGCAAAATAATTCAGGATAAGACGGTTAAGAATTTAATTTAAATAAAACATAGTTTATTGTAAAAGTAAACACTCACTCTTTGAGTAGAATTATTCGAATTAGTTTTCTAATCAATCTTATTTCTCACATACTTTTGTTTGTTAAAATGATAAGTTATGTTATAAATAATATATTCAAATTTATTAAGTTTATATTCAATATAAAGTCGCAGCCAATTTGTTACTGGGCAATCATTTTGACTTTATCTATTTAAAAACAAATAAATTCCATAAGGTCACGTTCTACTTAAGTAACCGTGAGTAAAAAAAACGGAAGCACGCTTCCGCTTTTTTTACCCGAAAGTTGTAAGCCCTATTTCAGTAGAATCATCTTTTGTGTCAGAATTGACTTATCTGATTCCAACCGCAAGAAATAGACTCCCGATGATAACATTTGTGCATTCCAAACAATCCGATATGAACCGGCAATTGTCGTGTTATCTAATAGTACAGTGACTTCCTGACCTGCAATATTGAATACCCGTAATTTTGTTTTTGATTTTACCGGAACCGAGAATCGAATGGTTGTAGTATTGTTGAAGGGATTTGGATAATTCTGCTCCAGCGTAAGTTTGTCGGGAAGTTCAGTACGTCGATCTGCAACCGAATTGAACGGTTCCACCGTCATAATAATTGGTATCGTTTGTGTGGAATCGGATGCATTACTGCTGAACCGCAGGTATACCCGATATATTCCGTCCGGCATCGTTCTGCTATCGAAATGAAGATTCATAGTGTCCAATTGGCCGGGTTGTAAACTGTCCGATGAGGGATGGTAAGAAACCCATTGGTGGTTGAATGCGAGTTCAAACAAACTAATGTGGCATCCCCCATTACTTTGACGCATCGCAACAAGTGTCCAAAGTAACGGATTCCAACGGGAAGTTATCGCAAGTCCCCCCGCATCTTCATACGGCAATCCGAGCGTAACTGTCGAGATTGAAATTCCGGTATATGGATTGATTTTAAATATCCGTGTACCGTGAGTCCGGGAACTCGAATCTCGTACGAATGCATACAATTTGAAGCTATCAACCGCGGCGGGCATCCATGCTAAACCATACAACCCGCCCGGATTCGGAGAAAGAGGATTCGGTATCGTTCCGAGAATCACGCCATCGCTTAACCTCATCTTTGTGATGGCACTTGACTGATCGCCGTAATACATCGTACCGGTTGAAGTATCGATTGCCAATGCGCGAGCGGGATCAATTGTAGTCAAATAACGTTGAACAACTTGTCCGGTCGTAGTACTTATCTTATCGATGTAATGTGCATATGAACCATAGAGGTAATGTCCGTCCCACGCTAAATCGCGCCACCCAAAAAGGCCCATTGTATCCGGACAATCGAATGTTTGGAGTAATTGTCCGGTTCGGTCGAGTTTGTATAAGTGATGAGGAAATGTGTAATTGTTAGCACCGGTTATCCAGAAATTCTGACCATCGAATTCTACACCGGAAAGCGCATTGTCTCCTCCAGAAGCTTCAGTAGCGTCAAACGAAAACACTGGTTGCCAAAGCGAATCCAAATCGTCGGTTCCGACGTCATACAACAACTGGGTGTTCCAAGCCAGTATACCATTACCGGGATTGTGGACAAAAATCCGTTGGTTGGATGTTTGCCCGGTGTCACTCAACGTGACAGAAACAGAATCATTGGGTCTGACAGTCGTATCGTTAACAGATAACTGAAGGGTCGGACTGGTAACATGGAAATTCAGAATTGAGGTAACACTGTCATAAATCGATACAGTGTCGATAAATGGATTAATCCCGATACCCGTTACTTGAATCCGATATGACCCGATTTGTAAATCGTTCACTTGATAGTGACCCGTTGAATCCGTAATTGCCGATCGATACGTATTCAAGGTCATCACCGTTACACCGGGAATTCCCTGATTGTTCGAAACACGTCGTACGGTTCCTGCTAAATTTCCAGTAATTCGAGCTGCCGTAGTGAAAAGTATTGCACGATTTCCGTTAGTTGGTGTTCCAGTGGGAATCGGTGCACTTCCAGCGGTGTAAGCATTCCAATAACAATATTCGAGTCCACGGGTATATGTGCTGTCGGCAATACCGACAGTCGCATAACTCACTCCACTTTCACTTCCTGAATATGGCGCTGGATTAAACGTTTTATACTGGAATTTAAGTATGGCATCTCCGGTTGTTGTTAAATAGTAGGCAGGGTCGTAAAGAATAACCTGATACTCTTGTGCGGAAGGAGTGTACAATGTCGTTGTTTTCCAAGTTACAATGTATAGATGGTTGGTGCTGTCGTACTTAGTGAATACCCCTTCGTTCGGATTAACGTCAGTTTGTTCGCACCAATTGACTGCAACAATATTTCGCGGCCCTTCCTGTGGAGGTAGATGCCAATTACGAAGATTGTTGTAGTACGGCTGTGTACCGAAAGCAAGCCACCCATTACTTGCGATGGTTACAGAATCGTAAATGGCACCATAATACCGAACGGGGAAGGGAAGAGCTCTTACCGTCGAGGTATCACTCGAACCAGTACCCTGATATGTTGTGGAATGATCAGAAAGATATAGATTCGTTCCGCTGCCATTATATGCGGGATTGATTTCTATCCAGTTATAAACCGGAGCAAGTTGCAAATAAGCCGTATCGGTATTGTCGTAAGCAAAATAACCATACTCGTCAGGCCCGGTTGGATCGTAATTGTGGCGCGCTCCTGACGTAATCGTGAACGAGATTGTATCTTGTATGGCTCCAGCAGCAAAAACGGCACGCAATGTAACTATCGAACCTTCAACCAACCTGCCGTTTATAGTTACGTTAAATAATTGGTTCGCTGGATTGGAAACATTTGTACCAATGGGAAGTGTTGAAAAAATCGAATTATCACTCGTTACTGTCGCGTAATAGGAACCGGACAAGAGTGTAACCTCTGTCGGTCCGAGTGCCAACCCACCGTTGTTACGTACCGTAATCGAAAGCGATCCGTTTTGGCCCGGATTAAGCACAACCGGGTTTAATGTGGAGGATACAAATGCTACATGTATCGAACGAACCGTGAGTGGTACCGTAATCGTTCGGTTTCCTTGATCGGTAGAAAGGGTAAGCTGTAATGGAATTTGGTCATTGTCATTTAGACCACTTAGAAGATGCAGACGAAACGGTGTTAGCGACCCAACGGTTTGGTTCGCTGCGTCTGCATTCCACGTCGAAGTATCCGTAATAACTGTAATTCGTGAATCAGTACTAACCAACGTTCCAAGAATAATACTCGAAGTGTTTGTACCACGATTTATCAATTGAACGGACATATCCACTGTTTCGCCGGGATTTGCATTACCGTCACTATTTCCAATGCGTCCATTATTATTGTCGTCTAAAATAGTCTGGGATGAATAGGATAAATCGACCATAGACTGAAACACCAGAATTGAATCGATTACCGGGATAAAATTTTGGTTTGGCTGGTTGCCTGCGACAGTCAGATACATATTTCCGGCAGCCGTATTATTTAGCGTTAATAACACCCGTCCGCTATCATCGGCAATTTCACGTGTGTATGTTTCATTCGTTCCGCCGTTATTCTTTTTCCAAGCTGTTACGATAGCTCCGGGAACCGGATTATTCGCTTGCAATACCTGTAAGGCAAGACGGTTCTCACCGATTGCCATCGTAACCGGAGCATTTATATTCAATGGATGGGGTACACCAGTCCAGAAGTTGACAGAAATATCCCCCATGGGATTATTCATGTATAAAAAATTTACCGCGTTTGCAGAATCTCCCAGCCGGAAATTTCGCCACATTTGGAATTTTCCTTCGAAATACATCGATCCCGGTTGCCGGGCGTTTTGCACACCAAGGGCATAATAAGTTCCCGTTGCAATACTATTACTATGGTGACAATTAGCATTGGATGTCTGGGTGGACATCGCGGTAATAGCCCCCTTAGGTTGTAACGGAGTTCCCATCTGTGTTAAAAATTTTGGGACACCGGTTGCACCCGAACCATACCAGTCGCCTGTTGCGCAAGTGATGTTCAATGAAATAAATGGCTTGTTAGTGTTAAAAATATTACTCATATCAAACGAGTTAATTTCACC
>CAZPUW010000055.1:0-11510 GCA_964589795.1 uncultured bacterium | reverse complement strand
GTTGCGCTCCATTTTGTCTCCGCAGATTAGTCTGTATCGCAAACAACTCTGCAATATTCTACAAAAATTCAACGCCAGAGTCAAATCCGGTACAAAAAAAGTGGTTCAGAATAATTCTGAACCACTCTTTTTGTTTCGTCAAGTGCTTAATTCTCATCCTAATGACGCGAGATGCTCCTTTTGCAAAGTGATTTGCTCAAGGAGGCGGTCGCGGCCATCGACAATCATTTGGACGGCTTCCGGTTTTGCCTTGCTCACGAAATTCTCGTTCGCGAGTTGGGCGTTCTTACCGGCGAGTTGTTTTTCAAGGTCTTCCAACTTCTTCTTCCCTTTCGCCCGTTCAGCATCGAGGTCAACCAATCCCGTTAGAGGGATATATACCGCAGTCGGTCCTTCGGGCAAAATAAACGAAGAAGAAGATTCGGGACGCGGAAGATTTTCTCCGATGGTCAATTGAGAAAGTTTCGCCGATTGTGTAATCACCGCTTCCATATCATGCAATTCTTTTTGTACATCGGACGGCGCAGAACAAATCACTGCAAGCGGTGTTTTATCAGTCAGTCCTACCGAAGCGCGCACATTGCGGATACCGCGAATCAAATCCATCATCACAGCAAACGTCGCTTCCAATTCGATGTCGCGGTATGCCGGATAATTTCCCGCCCACTCCTGCGTTATCAGTAGTTTGGGGGGATGTTTCGCATCACGTTTACTATACGGAATCCATAATTCTTCCGTCAGGTGCGGCATATAAGGATGCAGTAACTTGAGGAAATTGAAAATGGTATGATCCAACACGCACCGCGCTTCAAACGCACTCTGCTGTTCCGCTTCGGTGGGGGTTGCATCACCACTCACCGCGCGGAGCCGCGGCTTAATGAGTTCAAGATACCAATCGCAAAATTCTTTCCAGAAGAAATCGTACAGCGCGAGTGCACCATCACGCATCCGGTATTCGTTAATCGCATCCGATACGGTTACGGTCACGAATTGCAAACGGGAAAGAATCCAACGGTCTTCCTTTGCCGAAAATATTTTCGGCATTGCTTCCGGTTCGGGGTGGCCATCAAGCGACGTGTAGGCAAAGCGAATCGCATTCCAGATTTTGTTGGCGAAGTGCTTTCCCATCTCCATGCGGTCGGGTGATAGTTTGATGTCCTGACCCTGTGTTTCGAGCATCATCAGTGAGAAGCGTACCGCATCGCTGCCGTATTGCTCGATGAGGTCGATAGGATCGATACCGTTGCCGAGCGATTTCGACATCCGCCGTCCAATCGAATCGAGCACTGTACCGTGGATGTACACGGTCTCGAATGGGCAATTCGTCTCTACTTTTTTACCATTGAGTAACATCGTACCGGGATGCGGTTTAAATTTCTCTCCCATCATCACCATACGCGCCACCCAAAAGAAAATAATCTCGCGCGCGGTCACGAGAAGATGTCCGGGATACCATTTCAGCAAATCGGGTGAGTTCTTGTCGGGCCAACCGAGCGTCGAAAATGGCCAAAGTTGGGACGAGAACCATGTATCGAGCACATCGGGGTCTTGCTCGAGATTTTTACTAAGGCACTTCGGGCAATGGGCCGGGTCTTCACGATACGCACCCACAT
The DNA here is from genome assembly GCA_964589795.1 of uncultured bacterium. Taxonomy (GTDB): domain Bacteria; phylum Electryoneota; class JAOADG01; order JAOADG01; family JAOADG01. The sequence goes on along the minus strand of CAZPUW010000055.1, from coordinate 9,897 downwards.
GGCCACAATCGAGACACGTCCATATCGGAATGCGATGCCCCCACCACAGTTGGCGCGAGATACACCAATCACGCACCCCTTCGAGCCATCGCTCATACGTCGTACCGTAACGCGCGGGTACGAATTTGAGCCGTCCTTCGCGATATGCGGCGAGGGCGGGTTCCGCCAGCGGTTTCATCGACACGAACCACTGTTCGGAAAGGTACGGTTCGATTACATCGTCGGTACGATAGCAATGTCCCACTGCATGTTTGTATGGCTCTTCTTTTAGAAGTAGCCCTTGCTCGGTTAAATCCGCAATTGCGATTTTACGGCACTCAAAACGGTCGAGACCACGATATTTTTCCGGTGCATTTTCATTCATCGTACCATTGGTCGCGATTACTACAAACGGTTCCAAGCCGTGCCGTTTGCCGGTTTCAAAGTCGTTCGCATCATGGGCTGGAGTGATTTTCAAACAGCCCGTACCGAAATCGAGTTCAACCGCGGTATCGGCAATCACAGGAATTAACCTATCCGTGAGCGGAAGCCTCACCATTTTTCCGATATAAGCATTCCAGCGCGGGTCATCGGGATGTACCGCCACCGCCATATCACCGAAGAGCGTTTCGGGACGGGTGGTTGCCACCACGAGTTGACCGTTGCCATCGGCGAGCGGATAGGCGATGTGCCAGAGAAAAGAATCTTCGTCACGATGTTCCACTTCATCATCGGAAATCGCGCTATGGCACGTCGGACACCAATTCACGATACGCAAACCGCGATAGATGAGACCTTCATCGAACAGTGTACAAAACACTTCGCGCACGGCGCGGGCAAGCGATTCGTCAAGTGTGAAGCGGGTGCGCGACCAATCGCAGGAGCAACCAAGCCGGCGCAACTGTTCGAGGATTCGGTTGCCGTACTCTTCTTTCCACTCCCACACTTTTTTGATGAATGCTTCACGTCCGAGTTCGTGGCGGTCGGTTCCGTTTTTCTTGAGTTGTTTCTCTACCACAGTCTGCGTCGCGATACCGGCATGATCAGTGCCGGGAAGCCACAGCGTATCGAATCCCTGCATCCGCTTCATGCGAATGACCACATCCTGAATCGTGTTGTTCAGAGCATGACCCATGTGGAGCGCACCGGTTACATTTGGCGGTGGAATCATAATCGCGAATGGCGGTCGGTGCGATGTTGCCGGGTCGGGCGGTGTAAATGCACCACTCGATTCCCACAGTTGATACCATTTCATTTCCACCGGTTTCGGGTCATAGGCACCGGAGGGTTTTTTCTCGGGTTTAGATTCGTTCATGTTTCTTTCGTTCGGATAACTTATAATTAACGAGATTTCGGGCTCGATAAATCGAACACCTACATTGTTGCGACAAGAATGTCGCACTTACTATTAAAATAACGAAATTAATTTGAAGCGATTCTTGCTAATTGCTTCAAATTAATTTCGGTGATTAGACCGGTTTCATGCCAATGATTGCGGCATCCACAATGTTCGAGTAAAACGCATTGTGCAGGTATTCCCAAATCGAGCGCTTCCCAACCACCGGTGACCAAAGTCACGACACACGCCACACCAATAACGCCATATTCGTACTTTACTCCCGGTTTGTCCGCCCACTTATGGAAGCCAGAGCCGTGCGAAAACAGGTATGTTTCAAACCCCATTTTCTCACCAAGCTTTGTAACTTGATTCACGCGGCAATGGGCAGTACAACCGGTACATTTTTCGTCGTATCCGCTTTTCTCGGTTTTGCACTCTTCGACAGGAAGATGGCGCATACACGTCGGTAGCAAAACCGCCTTACGGGATCGTTGTAAAAATTTCTCGCGGAAGGCGCGATTCATGATTTCCGCACCGACCATATTGAGATGGTACTCGACCCTTCGCCTTCCACAAAACAACAAATCCTCACGCCACTTCCGGGTGTGGTTGATGTCGGCGATAAACCGATTCACATTTTCTGTGAACGCACCAAGCACTTCCACCGAGCGTATCTCGAACCAAAGTGCAAAACAAATCGCATTCAATATTACTTCACGGAATTTTTCTTCATCCTGATCTGACAGATACCTTCGCCATCCCGACAATCGTTTTGCTTCCTGTCGAAAATCACCGGTAGCAGCAAGCCATGAAATCAGGCGATCCAGATTTTGTAGTTCAATCGGGACCAATTCCCTTTCCGGCTTTTGCGGTGCGAGCCGCCATGTCGTTAGTATCCCACGAACCCAATCGAGTGCGGGTTTTGTCATTCCACCATGTTGGCGCAACCCAGACAATTCCTTAAGGAGCGACGATTCCCATTTGGTCAGCTTTTGCGCTTGCTCCGCATACACTTTCCATAGCGTTCCCAGCATCAACAATTCGAAAATATACTCGGGTTCGCTGCACACTTTGTCCGGTGTCATCGCCGCAACAAACGAGAGATAGCCACGGGCGTACCCGGCAAGATTCGCGGTCGCTTCGTGTAACACCTCATCCGTGAATTCAGATACCGTTTCGTAATAGGCATCAGAACCGGCGGCGTTTAATTGTAATGTATAAGTTGTAGGTCTCATTTTTGCCACAAAAAAAAAATCGGGACAATCGCCCCGATTCACACTCTTCTGGTGTTCAATTGTCCGGGCGCGTCAAATGGGTGGTGCGACGACCACTCCTTTTTCGATGACGGTACTAACCGGCGACAATTGCATGCTTCCACCTCGTTTTTCTCAATATACACCCGTCTTTGAAACAATGCAAGATGAGACAAAAAAGGAGAGCCAATGGCTCTCCTCAACTTCGTTGCAACAGATGTTTGTTATTGCATCGTAAATGCGTGTAGTGCGCGGTCGCTACCTTCGGCGAGACGATAGTTTCCATTATAAGTGCCGGATGTTGGATTTAAGCTGGTGTAGAAATACGACGCGAAGAGTTGACCACCGACATTTAAATACCCAATGGAATCACCCGAAGCGACATTTGCCGGAATAACCCAATTTCCTTCGTAGTAATACATCGTTGGCAAACTCGTTGTCATTTGCAGAATCGCGCTACCGATTGCATGATACGAGCCCTCTGGGGAAGTGAACTGCAAGTTTACCCGCGCATTGTTCAGATTCGTCCATGTGGTTGGCGATTGGTAATTGATCGGCGTAATCGGTAACAAATCGTAAGACACATTAAACATGTCGTTCCAACTTCCGGCATATTTCCCATCGCTTCCTTTGGTATTGGCGAACGACATGATATAGGAAGTTGTCACATTGGAAGCCGTTATCGAATGCATAATTTGTTGTTCGAACATCGTTGGAGCGGCACCACCACGGTATGGATTGGGTGTCCAACGAAACTTCTCGGTGGTTACACCATTGGCACTTGAATCGCTAAGCACATACCAGCCGTTACTGTAGCCGGTTGGCTCGGTAGTTGGCGGTGTTTCGATGGTTTGCGCGGTACTGCGCGCTAATAGTACTGCGGAGTTCAAGCTAACGAGAAAACCCGGGGTCATGCCGCTGGCGCCGGAAAAATTCATTCCGGCAATCCCTTGGTGGACATTCGCACCGTAGGTTGAGTAAATCGTCCCCGCGGAAGGTCCGGCGTTGGGGTCTAAGCCAACCGGTGAAAGTGGGTTACTGCTACTGCCGCCGGAACATCCGATAAAGAGTAAAGCCACAGCGAATAGTGAGAATAAAATGGTCGGTAAGAATTTCATGGGAGCACTCTCATTAATGAATCAATTGAACAAAGCGTTGAATACGATATAGTAGTGTTACGTTACAAGACATGAACAGTCGATGTCGAACCACACATTGTGAAAAACAATTTCATAAAAGTATAAAAAATGAATTAATCATACCACTATTCCGTATCCAGCACTTTTCTCACTTTACCAACAAAATCTCTGGTAGTAAATGGTTTATGGATAAAATTTATCCCTTCATCAAGAACTCCTGCTTGAGCGATAATGTCAGCGGAATATCCCGACATGAAGATGAATTTGAGATTAGGATGCTGAATCTTGATCAACTTTGAAAGAATCCGACCATTCATCTCAGGCATAACCACGTCGGTTACCAACAAATCTATTTCACCAAGATATTCCTTTGCGATCCGGTGTGCTTCGCGCGGCGACAAGGTTGCCAGTACCCGATACCCATAGGTTTCCAGCATTTGCGTAGTCAGATTCAGAATCGCTGGTTCGTCTTCCACCAGTAAAATGGTTTCAGTACCACGTGCGATTGGCGCGACAATTTTTACTTCCCGTTCCGGTAGTTCCTTGGTAACATGCCGGGGGATATAGATTGAGAAGGTTGTTCCACGTCCGGGCTCGCTGTACACATTAATGAAACCTCTGTTCTGTTTGACGATTCCGTACACGGTGGAAAGCCCGAGGCCCGTACCTTTGCCCATCTCTTTCGTAGTGAAAAACGGTTCGAATATTTTATTCGTCACCTCAGCGTCCATACCGATTCCGTTATCGCTTAATTGTAATTGTACATAATCACCGTGAACGAATTCTGGATGTGATATCCGAAAGTCAACATCGACACTCACGGCATGGGTTTCGATAATGATTATGCCATTACCAGAAATGGCATCACGGGCATTGACACACAAATTGGCGAGAATCTGATCAACCTGTGTAGGATCCATGAGAACCGGCCATAAATTGCTATCTGGTGTCCATGTGAGATTGATGTTCTCACCAATCAATCGCCTCAGCATTTTAAGCATCCCCTCCACGGTGTCGTTTAAATCGAGCACCTTGGGCATAATGGTCTGTTTGCGGGCAAAGGTTAATAGCTGACGGGTTAGGTTTGCAGAACGCACAGCGGCTTTTTGTATTTCATCAAGATAGGCATAGAGCTGTGAATCGGGTTCGGTTATTCTCATCACCAATTCCGAATATCCAAGAATTGCTCCCAGCATATTATTAAAATCATGCGCGACACCGCCCGCTAATTGTCCGACTGATTCCAACTTTGAAGCTTGATTAAGCTGTTGTTGAAGGTTTATGTTATTTAATTCACTCTCCCTGCGCCGGGTAATATCGCGGATGTTGCACTGGATTAATTTCCTTTCGCCAACGGAATAAACGTTGCTGATGAATTCAACCGTAATATTTCTTCCATCGTTTGTAAGTAATGGCAAGTCCTCGTACCGGATGTATTCCTTCTGCTTTAATTCGATAAAATTGTCTTTGTTCGCGACGATATCCTCGAAGCCGCCAATTTCCCAAAGTTGTTTTCCAACAAAATTATCTTTGGGGTATCCTAAAAGTTCCACTAAAAATGGATTTACATCAAAAATTGAACCATTCTCTGCGTCAACGATTAGAATACCGTCCTTCGCCGACTCGAACAACCGGCGATAATTATTCTCGGAGATTAATAATATTTCTTCCGCTTGTTTCCAGTCAGTGATGTCTTGTATGATACCGGTGAGTGTGCGTGGTTTGCCCTTGTCGTTTGACTGTGCCTGACACCTTCCGAAAATCCAACGCACGACATTGTCACAGCGCATTATCCGGCACTCAAAGTTCCAAAGGGAGTGGGTTTCGACCGCTTCATGAAACCTCTTATCGACACTCTCCCTGTCTTCGGGAAGTACATGCTCTAAAAATTTCTCGTACGTCCAGTTCCGCATTAGGGTCTCATAACCAAAGATTTGGTCGAACATTGGCGTGTGCGAGGCGGTGTGATTGGTAAGGTTTATTTCCCATCCTCCCATTTCACCGACTTCCAACGCGAATCGTAAACGTTGCTCATTCTCGCGCAAAGCCGTCTCCGCCCGTTTTCGCTCCTCGATATTTCGGACAATTATCTGAAAATTCCGTTTCCCGCCGAAATCTACTTCTTTTCCACTCGCTTCCACGGCGAAATTCGTACCATCACGCCGGACATGAATCGATTCACTGACAAAACCATTCTGCGTAATAAGCGTATTGATTAGATTCCGCGTGGTGATTGGGGAATTATCCGCAGGGAGTTTGTTGAGATCGAGACCGAAAAATTCTTCACTCGAATAACCGTAAAAATGCTCAGCGCGTTTGTTCGTCCGGAGAATTTTCCCGTCTTCGTCAAATATTATTATCGCATCGTTCGCCTGTTGGAACAACATTTCGTTCCAGTCCATCATTTCCCGTTGTCGCTTATCAAATTCGATGCTTTGTCGCAACCGAATCACCTGATTGTAATTCAACCAAAGTGCCAGCACAGCGCCGACCGCGCATATGAGTAAAAACATTAAGACAAGAACATAAATCACTTCTTTGTGACTGGTATTCACTTCATCTACATCAATCTTCGTAACCAAATACCATGGGGAATTCGGTACCTTCCCGAGCGAAGCGAGTACTTTTTGCCCGCGATAATCAATCCCTTCACAGTTTTCGGTATTGCCTAAAACTGCTTTCACTGCCGGGATGTTCGTATCTGAGAGCGGCAAACGCATTTTTACCGCAGTCCCCGCTAGGTGCCTGAGTTCATTCAAATACAACACACTATCATCATCACGGCGAACAAGCAGGAACTCCGATGTCCGCGATGAAACAGGAAACTTCAGCACCGATGGATAGAAATATTTATATGGATCAATTTGTAGCAATATCGCAGCCAACGGCTTACCGGTTGACGGTTCGTATTTCGGAACCACGACACAAAGAGATATATTCTTCCCATGTAAATGAAAATCGTGTACAACTACATCACTGTCGTGGAAGGCGGTGGCGAGTTCATCAAGTACTTCGGCTTTTTCTAAATTGCTGTCATTGGGAGTTGCGGCGAGTACGTTTGCGTGCACATCCACGATGGCAATTTGGAAATACTCGTTCGCTTCATAGAAAGCGGATAGCACGTTATTCAATGAGCTTTTGTTCTCCGTATCGCCGGGAATATTAACGAGCCGTGCAATTTTGTCGGTAATATTCTGGTTGAGGAAAAAGTATTTTCCGTCCCGTATCCGATCCGATCGCCATAGCTGTATCTGTTCGATTCTGAGATGAGACATGGCATTTAACCGCACATAAGTATCTGCACGAGTTATATTTTGCTCTCGTTGGAGATACAGAGTACCGGATAGGATGATTACTGCGGTAAAAAAGAGGAAAAGTATACTACGCGAAACCCGTAGCCACCGGAGAGAAGATTTTTGAGGCACATTCCGCCTTTTGATTGAATAACTACTCAGATTGAGTGATTACTCAAAAAGATACGGAAAATCAATAATTTAATGTACTATATTTATAAGCTACCTTGTTTAACGAACTATTTTATTTCATATTCAACATTTTTTGACTTCGAATGCGCCATTCTTCACCAATCGTATCCATTATTACTTAATCAACATCATTTTCTTGCTCTCACTGATACCATTCACATTCAAACGATAAAAATAGACCCCGGTCGCTAAGCCGGAGCCGTCGAAGGAGACGCGACACTGATTGGGTGTTTGAAATTCATTCACCAATGTGGTAACTTTGCGACCCATCAAATCGAATACCGTGAGGTTTACTTTACCGGAAGTGGGAAGTGAATAGGAAATTTCTGTCTTCGAATTGAAGGGATTGGGATAATTTTGTTGCAGATGTAATTCAGTTGGGAGTTGATACGAGTTCTCTGAAACATCTGTCAATGTATTTTGTGTCCGTAGAATAGTACCAAAAGTGCCTACGACCCACACCGAATTTCTTGAAGTCGCCACTCCTTTAAAACCTGTACAAACATTTATGTATTGTGAAGTCCAAGTAGTTCCACCATCTATTGTATGGGCTATAATGTCAGGAACAGTAACTGCCCATCCATGGAGATTATCCGTAAAACTGATACCTGTTGGTGCTCTAGTGTTTAAGTTCGTTTGGGAAAACCAAGTATTGCCGCCATTCGTAGTGTGAAGAATTGTTCCCGGTAGGTCCTCACAACAAGCCCAACCATTACTCGTGTCAGTGAATGCAACATCTGTTAACGATGCTGTCGTGCCGCTTGTCTGAGCCGTCCAGGTATTTCCCTCATCCGTAGTGTGTAGTATTACTCCATTGTAACCGACCACCCAACCGTGATTCCTGTCGGTAAAAGCCACCCCATAAAAAGCTGTACCGCTAAGCTGACTTAGCCAAGATGCACCCCCATTTGTAGTATGAAGAACTCCGCTACCAACCACCCACCCGTAATTACTGTCAATAAATGTTGCGGCATTTCCACTTACTAGACCACCTGGTAATATATTCCAACTGCTACCGCCATTTGTTGTGCCGTATATGCAGTTATTGCCAGTTACCCAAGCATGGTTACTATCGGAACAAGCAACTCCTTTGAAATCATTACCTAAAAGCGATTGATCCTGCCAATTGTTACCACCATTTGTTGTGTGGAGTATTGTTCCTCTTTCTCCGACTGCCCATCCATTATTGTCGTCAGAAAAAGCGATTTTGTAAAAAACATTCGATGTTAAACCAGTTTGGTTAAGCCACAAAGCACCACCATTCGATGTATAACGAATAGTACCGAATCGTCCAACTACCCAACAGTGGTTACTGTCAGAAAGTGAAAGTCCATAAAGCGGTGGAGTGATACTTATTGTTTGTCAAATCCACGTTATCCCACCGTTTGTAGTATGGATGATTGTTCCGTGTTCACCGACTATCCAACCATTGTTCATATCTACAAACGAGACACTATATAACCAATTAGAAGTCGGCATATTTTGTGAAATCCAAGTTGATCCAGCATTAGTGGTGTGTACGACATATCCGCCTATTGCCCAACCATTGTTAGAATCAGTAAACCTAATACGGTTGAAACCACGGGATGTCCCGCTTGTCTGTGCGAACCAAGTATTTCCTCCATTGGTGGTGTGGAGGATGGTGCCACTTGACACCCAACCATTAACAGAATCAACAAATGCAACGCTGTAAAAGGCACCTGCAGTTTCGTTGCTTTGTGACGACCATGTAGAACCTCCATCCGAGGTGTGTAAAATGTTACCTCCTCTGCCAACGATCCAACCATTATTGGAATCGATAAAAGTTATATCAGTGAGAGAGGCTGTTGTATTACTTGTGACCTGCGACCAAGATATTCCGCTATTCGTTGTGCGCATAATCGAACCAGATTCACCAACCGCGCAACCCATGTTAACATCTATAAAAGTGACTTTATATAAATCGTTTGTAAATCCGTGGCGTTGACCTATCCATGAAGTACCGCCATTCGTAGTATGAATTATTATTCCATGATCACCGATAACCCAACCAGTGTTAGAATCGGAAAAACAAATGCCTGTTAGATTTCCAGTACCAGATTGATAAATCCAAGTCGTACCGCCATTAGTCGTTTTAACCATTGTAGCAGATTCGCCAACAGCCCATCCTCTATTGGGATTTGAAAACGATACACCATATAGATGAGATGTTGTACTACTGGTTTGAACTGCCCATGTTGTACCACCATCTGTTGAGTGAATGATGGTACCATTCTCACCGGCTGCCCACCCATTGTTGGTATCGGTGAATGAAATCCCAAATAACCAATTTGTAGTTGCGCTATTCTGAATTGTCCAAGAATTACCACTGTTCGTTGTATGAAGAATGATTCCGTTCATACCTGCCGCCCAACCTACGTTGGTATCAACAAACGCTACTGCGGATAATGGATAATACGTCCCACTTGATTGACCACTCCATGATAAACCACCACTTGTCGTGTGCCAAATCATACCATCGTAACCCACCGCCCAACCATTATTAGCGTCACAAAAAAACACCGCGGTGAATTGACCTCCGCTATTGGATTGGTTGTTTGTCCAAGTTGTACCACCGTTTGTAGTATGGATGATTGTTCGTAATTCGCCAACTGCCCAACCGTTGTTCGCATCCACACAAGTAACGCCATATAGTTTTCGGGTTGTACCACTATTCTGGCATA
>CAZPUW010000054.1:0-11518 GCA_964589795.1 uncultured bacterium | reverse complement strand
ACTTTGAATCGAACGCAACCAACGGGGTTTACGGGTTATCGTTGGGCGAAGACAATTTAATGGTGACATACAATACGGTTCATCTCGGCGGGGTTACTCCAAATTCGGGTTATTCGTACGCATTAATATTGAACGGTTCGTCTCAGAATACAATCACAAACAACATTCTGATTAACGAACGCAGCAGTACCTTAGCAAACGCGAATCAATTTTGTATTGGAAGCAATTATTCCAACACCACATTTATCAGCGATTATAACATAATTTCAACCATCGACGATTCACCAAACGACAACCGGTACGTAGCCCGTTTATACAATCCTACGTTGGGTGGCTGGTTAAATTATAATACACTTGCTGATTTGCGGTCGCAACCGGGATATACCGGAGACGCCCATTCACTTGATGTCGCACCGATATTTGTCGCCGAACCGGATTTACACATCAGTTCTTTATCACCAACTCCAGTGGAGGGGAATGCGCAACCGAATGCAGCGGTAACGACCGATATCGACGGGAACCCGCGAAATGCAACCACACCCGACATCGGCTGCGATGAAGGTAATTTCCTAACCGGTGATTTTTACGTTCCGACGATAACATTTACACCATTGGGAAATTATGACCAAACCACAACACGGGTATTCAGCGCCGTAATTCGCGATAACATCGGTGTCGCATCCGGTTTGAATGCGCCACGGGTGTATTATAAACGTACGGTAGATACAACGTGGAGTTGGCGTGTTGCCGATTCACTCCATAATGATTCGGTATATTCATTCAGCATTCCCGGACAAGCGTTAAATACTATTGTTCAATATTATCTTGCGGCACAAGACACATCCGGTAACCTTCGAACTTTCCCCTACGGCGCATATGGAACCAATCCACCCGGATTTCAACCGACGCAGCATCCGTTGATTTATTATGTCTCGCTTCCGATTAATGGTACAAGAACGATAGGCGGAACAAACCCCGACTATCCCACGATTCATGATGCTATTGTTTCGTTGAACGCAATCGGCACCACTACCGGCGTAACTTTTCTTATTAGAGGAGGAGTATACAACGAACCAATCGATACGATATTTACAAGTTGCGGGTCGGGCCCCAACTCACGAGTGATATTTCGTCCGGCGGATAGTAATAATGTGACAATCTATAAACATTTTGCTATACATAATTCGAACCAAAGCCACTCCGGCTTTACTTTTGCCAATTGTGATTACATAACATTTGATGGGTGTCCGGCCAACAACCTTACCAGACGTTTCATGAATATCTCGTCACCTGATACAACCTGCGATGTACTTTTCACATTAAGCAATGGAAGCGATTACGATTGTGTGAAAAATCTAAACATTTCGTTACCGGTACTGACCTCAGGCACGGCAATCAATTGCGAGTATGATGATGGAGTGTTTCCATTAACCGCAGCCAACAGTGATTCAGTACTGAATTGCGGTATTACTGGTGGAGCAAACGGTCTTACTGTGTCTTCAACAATTTCAACTACGATAGTAAATGGCTGGGTAATTGCAAACAACCAGATAACAGATTGTGGTGAAAATGGCATTGCCATTAGCTATTGCGATCTATTCACGATTAAGCATAATACGATTTCCCAAACCGGTATTGGCTATAGTAACTATTACGGGCGGGTTGGAATTTATCTAACAAACGAGACGAATAGTATCGTGGACGGTAACAGGATATTCGGACTCAGCAGTTACTACGGCGGTAGTATCATAGGAATAGAACTCAATTCATATAATTCACTTGGATCCAGTATTGTGTCGAACAATATGATAGACCTTGTGTCCGTTAGCCAAAGTCAAATTGTAGGCATCGATATTTCCGCACCTTCAGTTTCCGTAGTGTATAATTCTGTCCATGTAGGTGGAATTTATACGGGAACATCCGGTAGTTATTATATGTACCTTTCCAGTGCATTGGCATTGGATTACAATGCATCCAATACCACGATTCAAAATAATATTCTAATCAACGAACGTACCGGTGGCCCCCAGCAAGCCGTCCATTTATGTTTTTATGAAGAATCCGGCGAAGTAAACGCAAGTGATTACAACATTATCTCTACGGTAGACGATTCACCCTATGACAATACATACGTGACACTCTACTACAATTCTGCATTAAGTCAGTACACACCTTATAATACCTTATCCGACCTACGTGCATCGGGAAATTACCCGTACGACGTTCACTCGTTCGAAATCGCTCCGATATTCGTAGCTGCTAACGACTTACACATCAACCCGTCCCGACCGTCGCCAGTAGAGGGAAACGGCCATATTTTTACCGCGGTGACTACCGATTACGATGGTACGGTGCGAAGTTCCGTAACTCCCGATATCGGCTGTGACGAAGGCAATTTTACCAGTGGAGATTTTTACCATCCGATTATTCATTTTACTCCCTTGAACTTGTGGCAACAAACGACTCCCCGAACATTTCTTGCAACCATTATTGATAACATCGGCGTTGCTCAAGGTGCTAACTCACCGCGGGTTTATTACAAGCGTTACCGGGATACGTTATGGAGTTGGTGTGCCGCAGATTCGGTACGGTTGGATTCTTTGTACTATTTCACTCTTCCCGGTTATCCGATGAATACCCGGATACTTTACTATATCGCCGCGCAGGATACTTCCCAGAATATGTACTCATATCCGCGCGGAGCGCGGGGTTCTAATCCTCCGGGAAATTCTCCGACAATGTATCCGGCAAGTTATTACGTTGCCAATCCGTTGGCGGGTGTAAGAACGATTGGCGGAACGAACGCCGATTATGGCAGTTTACGCGAAGCAGCAGAAGCGTTGAACCTGATTGATGTCGCAGAAGGCGGGGTAATTATTCGATTTAGAAACGGTAACTATTTTGATTCGACCGTAACGATTCGTAGTCAATATGATGCACTGCATCCCGTGACGTTTGGCGTCGATTCAGGCGCAACCGTTACACTAACGCTATCATCCGCCACGCAGGATGGCGGCGGTATTGTATTACACTCGTCAAATATCACGTTCGACGGCTCATGGCCGAGAGATTCGGTAAGAAACCACCTGAACTTAGTCTCGAATCGACTTTACCGAACGATTTGGCTTTCGGATAGCGCGTCACACAATACGATTAAAAACTGTATCATCGACAATCATACTACCGCTGAATACTATTACGGTGCCATCCATATTGAGCATCAGAACACAACACAGCCGAGCCAAATAGTGGGAAACCGGGTGCTCAATTGCGAAATTATTGGCGGGTTATTCGGGCTGTATGAGAACGGTAATGATTTACAATCCATCGATAGCACAGAAGTAAGCAACTGTGTAATACGGAATTTCTATTCATACGGTGCATCGTTTAACTATGGAACGGGTGTTTTATTCAACCATAATCGACTTTATACCTCAACGCAGACTTCATCTATTTTAACCGGAGTTACTTGCAGTTATACCTTTGGAAGTAAGTTTGATGCGAATTGGATAGGACCGTTCGCGACAAGTTATTCCGCATACGGGTTAAATCTTTACGCAAACAATTCGATCTTTTCGAATAACATGGTAACTCTTGGTTCGAATTCGAATGGCTACTTGTATGGCATGTACATTGTTGCTAACAACAATACCGGTAATAAGTACCTTTTCAATACGATTTCAATTCAAGGTAATTCGTCCAATTACGACAGTTACGCATTCGTGTATGAAAGTGCGTGGTGGAATGTTGCCGGGTATGATACCATTACGGGTAATATTTTCCAGAATACGCGCACAGGCGGAGCCACACAAAATGCAATACACGGCGCAGTATTATATGATTCAAATTTTGTAGCATACTGCGATTATAATTTACTCTCGGTTGGAAACGACACACCAACCGATAACCGTTATATCGCTACGGTATTCAATAGTAATTCCGGAATTACCTCGCATTTCAATTCACTCGTCGATTTACAAGCGTCACGGTGGTCGCCTCATGACAGTTTGTCGTTCACTGAATTAGCCCCATTCATTTCGGATTCAAATTTACACATCAGGAGTAACATATCGACCGGAATCGAAGGAGGGGCGCAACATATCTGGTCGGTACCGACAGATTTCGACGGTGATATCAGAAACAGCCCGACTTGCGATGTCGGTTGCGATGAAGGAAATTTCCAGCGGTTGGCATACGGAACGATTACAGGAGTTGTAAGAGATTCGATACCCGGATTTCTACCGATGAGTGGTGTATTAGTCCGTGCGGGGCGTTATTCCGATACTACTGATACAAGCGGCAGGTATTCGCTGGATGTTCGCACGGGTAATTACAACGTCATTTTTAGTAAAACCTGTTATGCATTGGATTCAACTTCTGTTGTGGTCGATTCACTGGTTACCGATACAGTAAATGTTGCGATGCTTCATCCTGAATTTCATAGCGACCAATCTTCCATAGAAATTGTTTCCTCACCCGGGGAAACTCACTCGACTACGCTTGTGATACAAAATACCGGAAACGCGCCTTTGCATTGGCGGGGAAGAGCAGTGGGACAAGCGCATGGTTTTGATCGCCATCGCGGTAAAATAATTCCCAAGCCCGTTATCGAGGACGGCCAACATTCGACCGATATAGTGAAGGTAAAGGGCAAGCCGGTGGGTGGTAAAATTGATGGTCGCGTTGTGGCAAAGAATGCTATTCCTGAAGTGCAACCGACATTGCAAATATCGCCAAAGCTTGGAAAGAACGTATCACCAAAATCAGTTACCTCGATAGATCAAATGTGGGGACCCGATAGTGCGGGTTATACTGCGGTTGATAGTGATGATCCGGGATTTCCGCAAAATATCTCTTACTTAGAAATCCGCGATATTGGTACGCATGTGATCGGGCCCCAGGATCCCGGCATTTTGACTCCGATGGATGGTTTTTCTTTTTCTTATTATGGAGTTGAACATAGTTCGATTTGGGTGACATCGTATGGTTATGTGCAGTTTGTCGGTATCGGATCGAATACAGAAAACAACACGCAACTGCCCAATTTCGGCATTTACAACGGTATCTTTGTTTTGCATGCGCCTATCCAAACAACCGTTTTCAAGTATTATGATTCTGCGGCGGATATTTTTTACATCGAATGGGTTGGAACCGACGACTACAGTTTGAATGATTCGCTAATATTCCAACTACAGTTATACGGTTCGAACCAAGCTTTGGTGTTTTCTTATAACCGCGTTGCAACACAGTATTTGCAGGGTACGATTGGTATTCAGGGATTTCATGGAGATGCAAGCCGGTCGATCCAATGTTATTATACACCTACTTATCCATTCCCGCGAGATTTGAACGATTACAGTATTGCATACACCAATCTCTTCAACGGCGGTGGCTGGGTGAATTGGTTAACAATGAGTCCAAATGAAGGCACCGTACTACCACATCAAGTAGCGGAAATTTCAGTTTCGACCACGGTCAGCGATTCTGTAACCGTTCCTTCAACGTTGAGTGGTAATCTGATGTTTTTGAGCGACGCTTGTCCGGTTTCGGTTACTGTTCCCATCTCGGTTTCGGTTGTAGAATCGGTACCGGAGAATGCACTATTACCGAAACAATATAAATTGCACCAGAATTTCCCGAACCCTTTCAATCCAACTACTGAAATCCGGTTTGATTTAAAAGAACCAGGGAAGACAAGGTTAGTGATTTATAATTCAGTCGGCCAGCAGGTGACTGAGTTGGTGAACCGAGATATGCCTGCCGGTTATCATTCGGTGCGATTTAATGCTACCCGATTAGCTACCGGGATTTACTTCTACCGGTTGGAAAGCGGGCAATTTACCTCAGTTAAAAAAATGGTACTCGTGAAATGAGTACGCTTCAGGGCGGGTTGAAAAACCCGCCCTTTTTTATTTGAGACTTATTTAAGATATTTCAACTATGTTCTACTTATACTGTGAGGTAAAAAGAAATTTTCTTACATTCAATTCGTAATGCGAACACAACTTATATTCATAACTTCAATTTTTGTTCTGCTACTCCTGTTGTCCGGGTGTGAACAATCCCCGGAAGATTCCCGCGCATATCCCATACAGTTTGTAAAAGTACGTGAGTATCCCGAAGAAATAACAAATTTCCAATTCATCGACTGGAATCATTCAGGCCGCACCCAAGTTTTGACCGGATATTTCGGACTCAATGAAGAAGCGCCGAGGGTCCGGGTAGAAAATTTGAATGGAAATTTATCCGAAGGTCGTTTGGCGCGAAAGGGGTTTCTCATCCGAAACCGTCGTTTTTTTGCGAGCGACACGCTCCGCTTTCGATGGATCGATACCTATATCGACGTGAATAACGATGGTAAGTATGAAGGATTTCTCCAAAAATCGACACCGACGACCGAATCGCTAATCGAGTTCAATCCCGACATTGTTGGTATGGATGAAAGTAATCCCGGAACATTAAATACGTTATTCTCGATAACACGGCCCGACACTTTACCAAGTGAAGCAATGTGGTTTGTCACATTTGACGGGCCGTATCCGTTGCCGGTACTGAAAAATTCACCGGTTGCGTGGTTCTACCTTGATTTTGGAGCTTCCGGTATACCAAATGAAACCATTTTTTTAAACTCTATAGACCCCTGGAAAGAATCCTTTCGTATTTCAGCCGGAACCGGTGCGAAGTATCAATGCACTATACACAACGGTACGAATGAAGTATTTTATATTCTCGCATGCGATGCGAATGGGATGGACCAAACTCACAGTGGGTATCAATGCAACACATCCTATGCGATTGAAATTGATAATCAAGGTAATGTTATCTGGAGCAGTGAGATAGGAGAAGGTCAGGATAAGATTTCCTGCGTCGCCGTCGAACAACCAACGTCAAAACTTTATGTCACAGAGGAATTGTTACAAACCGGTGATTCTGTACATACAAGGTTGCTGGAACTTAACCCACTAAACGGAGCCATCGTTCAATCAAAATCAATTATTGGACACCTTAAAATTCCTCGTCCAGTGGACAACGATACCAATTATTTCGCACTGTTGATCAATGAAACAATAGGATCCGTAGAATGGATAAACCGTCATTTTGAGCAAACCGGAATAAAAGCAGAGATTCCCGGTATCAAAGACTTTAGAAATATTGTTACAAACTTTGATTTCTCGATACCCACTCTGTATCAGTTAAAAACTACTCGGGATGATGGTTCGGTTTTTGTATCAAAAAATTTGAAACCGTTGGCGTACACGAATTATAATATTCTGACGGGATTAAATGAATTTGATTTTCCAATTTCGGATAAGCCAATACCCAAATGTATGGGTATACTTCGTGGTGAGAAAAAAGAGTTCTTCAAGGCGTTGGAACAAAATAAATACATTCTTGTCTATGCCGACCCAAACCAATATTGGTTACTGTGGCGAACTCGATGGTACATTGCTATTGGCGGGGGACTATTAATTTTATATCTGGGTATTCTCTTCTCGGTGAAATTTATTCGTAACCGGCGTGAATACCAACTTGCGGAATTTCAGATACGGGAATTGTCACGTGAACTTCTTAGTACAGAAGAGCGTGAGCGACGACGGATAGGGCGGGATCTGCATGACGGAGTGGCTCAAGAGCTATCTGCAATAAAACTGAATATAGAATCTATCCGGGAGGCAAAATCAGACCCGCCTATTGCCCGCAGTGAGTTGAACAAAGTACTAACCCAATTGCACGGCGCAATAACCGAAATTAGAAACATAAGCCATAAGTTATTACCAGCGGGCCTTGATACATTGGGTTTAGTTGTAAGTGTAAAGTCACTACTCGACGATTTCAGAACAGATTCTAATGTAACGATAGAATTTACGTCAAGCGGATTTGATCACTATATTTCCGACGCTGATCTTTCGATAACAATTTACCGGTTAATCCAAGAGGCGTTGAACAACATACAGCGCCATGCCCGGGCAACATTAGTGAAAGTATCTATGGTACACGAAACAGGATCGATAAAGCTTACAATAGAAGACAATGGTTACGGATTCGATGTATTGCAAAGGCGCAAAGAGGCAGTTGCACAAAAGCGGCTCGGACTTTTCGGTATGGCAGAGCGGGTAGATATGTATAAGGGGACATTTGAGATTGATTCCCGCTTCGGTTTGGGTACTGCCATCCGTATTAAACTACCCGTTAAGGAAAACCGTACATGACAAAAAAACGACTCGTCATCGTCGACGATCACCCGATGTTCCGCGATGGTGTGAAATCACGGTTACGGATGGATGAGCGATATGAAATAGTAGCCGAAGCGGGAACAGTACAAGAAGGGTTGAAAGTAATCCGTGCACAGAATCCCGATATAGCGATACTTGATATCTCACTTCCCGATGGAAACGGTATTGAGTTGGCGAAAGACATTAAGTTTCTTCAGCCGAATGTTAAGATTCTGATTCTCAGTTTTTTAATAAAGCGGGAGTTTATTGCGTCGGCAATAACTGCGGGGGCAAGCGGCTATATCAGTAAGGATGCCGCCGGGGATAATTTAATTGCTGCATTGGACGCAATATCGCGTGGCTCGGTATATATCGACAGTTCGGTTCCATTGAGTGTGGTAAAAAGTTTAACCGATGAAAAGACTAAATCAGAAAAAGGGGACAACACACCCGCATTATCGGTTAGAGAAAATGAGATATTAAAATTAGTTGCGTCCGGAAAATCATCAAAAGAGATTGCAGAAGCACTTGCTATCTCAGTGAAAACAGTCGAAAACCATCGCGCCGCAATTATGTCGAAACTAAACCTTAATAATGTTGTCGAGTTAGTGTGGTATGCGATAAAAATAGGACTAATCGATCCCGACACGAAGATTTAATCTGACTTCTACACATCTCATCTCTTTATTATCGGGAAATATTCCCGCTACATAAGTAGTTCTCCCTATAGATAGCTATTACCGTTTTGTGTTACCCTATGTAAGAGGGTAATGCTGCGCTATTCATCGCTTACCCGAAGTCGAGTCGTGTCATCTACGGCTTAAGGTAAGAAAGGAGTTTTTGATTATGGTAAAGGCAATTACATTTCCAAAAGAACTTGAGCGACACATTCTGCGCGATATCGACCGCGAATTTATTTACATAATAGTTGTTTGTTATCTGCTTGCGCTCGCGGGTTGTTTTATTATGTCGCAAACAACAATCGATCTGTCAGCTTATGAAAAATTACAAGAACTGCCAACGGTTAGTGTTCCGGCGAATGTAGAAATCAGTTCTCAGCAAAGTACTGTTGATCTGAAGAAACTAGATAAAAACGAAAGTCAAATCCATCAACAGGGAACCGCGTCCGAAATCTCGAGTCATGCTTCGTTGGTAAATCAAGTAGGTAAAACACTTGGTACAGCACTCACGAATATCGGTTCTACTACAGTGTTTCATCAGGCAGGAGGTCGGGGCTTCGGAAACGGCAACTCATCGGGTGGTTGGAATGGATGGGGTGGTGGTCCCGGTCTGGGTGGAAACGGAAGTGGTACCGGTACTGGCTACGGAAACAACGCTCCCGGTTTAATTGCGGGAACATTTGGGAATGATTTGACCAAGCTGAACTATATCGGAGTGAATACAAATGATGCGAAAACGCTGGAGCGTCTTGGTGCAGGCGGTGTTTACATAGAGGGTAAAATCGGACACGGAAAAATAGACATTGCTTCGCTAACACCAGCGGAAATCGAAAACTTAATCGCGAGTGCCAAAGTGCAACCTCGTTCGGCGATAAAGATATTAAATTCAACCGGAACGATTCCTACCGCGAAAGGAAGGACTGCTGCGGATGTACAATCTAAGATGCAAATGCATTCGGGTCAGATAAAAGCATGTTATACTACAGTGCTCCGGCATGACCCGAATTTGAATGGAGAAGTCGCATTCTCGTTCACGATAAAGCCAAACGGTACGGTATCGAATATCCAGATTATCAGCGATAACTGGTCTGATAATCAACTTGGGAATCGTGTGGAAACGGGCATGCGGGAACGAATAGCAACTTGGAAATTCGACCCGGTAACCCCCAATTCAGGGGACTTGACGGTGAATTATTCGTATATCTTCACTCGATAAAGAAATAAAAAACTCCCTCTTGTTCGGGAGGGAGTTTCGTTTGAGAAGATAAGATGATTACACAAATGCAGAGATGCCGGTAATTTCCTGACCGAGGATAAGCGTGTGAATGTCGTGCGTTCCCTCGTAGGTTAAAACAGATTCGAGATTAGCGGCATGGCGCATCGAAACGTATTCATCGAGGATACCATTTGCGCCAAGTATCGTTCGCGCAGATCGCGCGATAGCGATGGCTTTTGCCACGTTGTTGCGTTTCGCAAGTGAGACTTGCTGTGGTGTCATCGTTTTACGTTCTTTCAACCGACCGAGTTGTATTTGTAATAATTGCATCGAAGTAATTTCAGTAAGCATGTCGGCAAGTTTCGCTTGTGTGAGCTGAAACGAACCAATCGGTTTACCGAATTGAATTCGTGATTTGGAATATTTTTTTACTTCGTCGAAGCATGCCATCGCCGCTCCGGTGGCGCCAAATGCAATACCATAGCGGGCTTGCGTAAGACACGAAAGCGGCCCCTTAAGTCCTCGAACGTTTGGTAGGATATTTTCCTTGGGGATTTCGACATGATCCATCACGATTTCACCGGTTGCCGAGGCAAGCAAAGAGAGCTTACCGGTCATTTCCGGTGCACTTAAGCCCTTCATTCCTTTTTCTAAAAGAAACCCGTGTACTTCACCATCCAATTTCGCCCATACGACAAAAACATCGGCAAGGGGACTGTTAGTAATCCACATTTTTGCGCCATGAACAACGAAGTGGGAGCCCTTGTCTTCCGCACGGGTAATCATTCCACTTGGGTCACTGCCAAAATCCGGTTCGGTTAAACCAAAGCAACCGACTTTTTCACCTTTCGCAAGTTTGGGCAACCAATAGGATTTTTGTTCTTCGCTCCCGAAAGCAAATATGGGATACATTACGAGTCCCGATTGAACCGAAGAGAAGCTTCGCAAACCGCTGTCACCGCGCTCAAGTTCCTGATTGATTAATCCATAGGCCACTTCCGATACATTCGCACATCCGTACTTTTCGGGAAGGTTGGCACCCAATAATCCCAGTTCGCCTAATTGTGGGATTACTTCTGTGGGAAATGTTTTGTCGGCGAGGTGTTTGCGAATGATAGGAATATAATTTTCTTCGACCCATTCGCGTACTGTGTTTCGAATAGTCATTTCTTCATTGGTGAGCAACGAATCGGAATCGTAAAAATCTACTCCCATAAATTGTTCGGCCATTTTGATTTTCCTCGTAAAGGATTGGTTACACTATTTGTCTTATTTCCTGAAGATACGTGTTGAATACGTCAGTTCATATTCTTTGTGAACGATTGCAGCGCAACCGGAACCGCTTTTTTCCCCCGACTTTGCTCGGAAGCTTCAACAGCAGCTATTGCCGCAGAGAGTGTCGTCAAAAT
>CAZPUW010000053.1:0-11579 GCA_964589795.1 uncultured bacterium | reverse complement strand
TGAAGCTTATTCGAACATTGTACCATGAAGAACGAGGATGCCATGAAACCGTTGCTGGTGACGACAAGTACTTTTTTCTAAAAGACAAAGTAAAAATTTATGGGACTTGGTATGATGGTGGTGCCGGAACAAATAAGCTCCGCGATTTATTGACCGACCAATTTGGAATCACGCCGTTAGTTTCTGAGATCGATCTTGATAACGAACCCTTACCTTATGCAGATAGTAGTATTGATGTAGCTTCCAGTTTTGAATTAATCGAACATGTGTTAAACCCACTATTTGTTATGCGGGAAATTTATCGCGTTTTGAAACCGGGTGGTTCTTTATATATGACCACGCCTGATAGCTATTGTGCTTACCATAAAATTGAGCATCTTGTTGAACGAAAGTACAAGGCCCACTTTCACGAGTTCATTCAAACCGATTTAGAGTGGTTGTTACACAAATCGGGTTTTACAAATTTCAAGATTGAAAGGTTTGCTCGGGAAAACCGCTCGAAGTTGTTAAAGATTAAACCGGTTCGATTTTTTGTTGATGGTAAAAAATAAAGAAAACATTTTGTAAAACTTTCAAGTAGTTGTTTTCAGTTGCAAAATCACCTTCGGCGTTAGCATCCATTGTAACTGCGCGCACCGCTCAAATATCAATTCACCGTTTACTTTTAGTTTCAGTAACGCCCCTTTTTTAACCTCGATTCCCCCATCTACTCTACCACTTACCAATTGTGAAACCAGTTTCGACAAAAAAGGGTTATGCCCCACTGCAAGAATATCATTATGCGCGTGGTATCGTTTATTGATTAAATCGATAAATGATTCAATGTCTGACTCAACGCCGAGTGATGCTGTGTAAATCGGTTTTGGCAATGAGTCACACTGCTCGGTTATGATCGTTGCGGTCTGTTTTGCCCTTAGGTAGGTACTGGTGAGTATTACATCGAAATTGAGATTCATCGACTTGACTGCACTCGCGATGAGTTCGGATTGCTCTACCCCAAAACTACTTAACGAGCGTTTCCGGTCGTCCGAAATACCGTGAGAACCAAGCTCCACCGCTTCAGCGTGTCTCAAAAGAAATAAATTCATTTTTTCGCTCGTTCCAATGAAGGCCGAATGGTCAGTTTACCAATTCGAAACGATTGAAGATTTTTACTCTCCTTTATAACGCCTTTTGTAGCTTGTACTTTTTCAATTGCCACTCGGTTTAACATCCGATTAAGGACTTCCTGCTCAATACCATCGTGCTTTTTCTGATACTGCGTTACTAACGATTCAAACACGATTAAATCTTGAAGGGTTCCCAAAGTTGTTTGGAAATGTTGCATGCGCTTGAGAAATGCTGGAGTAATCCCGTTACACAACGCATAAATCACTTCGACCTGATAACGGTATTTCTTGAAAGCGATGCGAAGCGCATGCGCGGTTTCCGGTTCGCTATCGGTGGGCAACAATTTTCGCGTTTCTACTGCTGAAAACGTGTTCTGTGCAATCCGTTCCAGTTTGGTTGTAAACCGCGTTCCCTTTATGCTGGCAGGTATGTTTTTACTCAACCGTTCCGGGAATTCGCTTAATCCCACCTGAACTTTCTTCTCATCCCAGTTATCGAGATAGCGTTTCACTTTCGTTTTTGCTTTTCGTTCGCATTTCTGTAGCCACTTGATAAACTCAATGTCTAATTTGCCATCTTTGCGTTTCTTAATCGATTCTATCGCGACTTGAAAATCACGCAATCGTGCAAACGATTTGAATAGTCTGCGTAACTCCCGGATCGGCAGTAGTTCTTTTTCTGTGGGAAGTAACAATGATACCAATGTTAGGGTGGCAATTAACCTGCGCACCGCCACGCGCAAATCATGTACCGCCGATTCATCCATCTTTTTGCGGCACTTCTGGATTTGCTTATGCAAATGCTCCCGGCGAAATTCAACCGCCTCGATCAGGAGAATGTGATTTTCTGTTTGTTCTCGCAATCACGGTTCGCTTTATTTATGGTCGAGTAAAGCTTGAATTTTTTCTTTCAATTCAAGCGATATCACCGCCGGTCGGCGGTTACCATCGATTGTTTCAAATCCGTAATCGTCCTGCATCGAACTGAATACTCGCTGGATGCGACGTTGATAGCGGATAAAACATTGGTACATATCGCCCGTGCGTTGAATATCCATGCCTGATTCCCAATAATCGAGACGGCCGTTTTTATTAAAATTTCGTTGTGCGAGAATTTCCGGTGTGACTCGCATATAAAAAACGGCATCGGGCTTAATGGAAATTCCATACACATGTTTTACCCAATCGATACTCACACCACGGACAATATCTCTCGCCATCAGCGTATAAATATAGCGGTCGGCGAGCACGACGAAACCGGCACGCAAGGCCGGAATAATGCGATGTTCCAATTGGTCGCAGAAATCAGTCGCGTAGAAAAGTCCCATCGTAATCGGGCTGAGAGTGTTTCCCGACATTGCCAATTCTAACTCTTCGCTTACCAAATCGGAGCGCTTTAAACCGACAGTTGCCGTCGGGTAGCCGAGTCGTTCCAACCAATCGCTCAACATCGTGATTTGTGTGGTACGCCCGGAACCGTCAGGTCCCTCGACTACGATAAGTTTACCGCTTAGTCGCGAGAGGTCAACGCCGGGGATGCCGCTGCCGTAGAAGTGTTTTCTTGGGGTTTTCGATGCCATTTGTACCTCGTAAGATCGATGTTTTTGATGAGATATTTGCGAACTTCCTGTTGCTGAACTTCTGGGGAACGGCCTGCGTCGATTGTGACCAAGCCGTACTGTTTAGTCAACTGTAGATACTCTAACCGGATTTTATCTTGGAATAACCGGAAGCTTTCGTAAGGGTCGTTTGACAATCCCAAATCCATCCCTGCTTCATAGTATTTCAATTGCGGACGCCCTTCAAGAATGCGGCCCAACGCTGTTTCCAGTGGAACGTTGAAGAAAAAAGTCAAATCGGGATGACGCGCGAAATTGTACAGTTCATGGATCCATTCCCGGTTGCAACCGCGAACCGTATCCCGGGCAAATGCTGTATAGATATATCTATCTGCCAGCACAATGTACCCCGCATGTAATAATGGTAGGATTTGACGCTCGTATCTGTCCGCAAAATCTGTACAATGGATTAACGCGAAAGTGGAAGGTGTTAGTAGATTCTTTTTCTTACCACGCCGTGTTGCATTCTTCACCAATGGTGATGAATTCCACTCGGTAAAAAAAACTTTATACCCTTCCAACTCCAGCCACCGTTTCAATAGGTAAATCTGTGTAGACTTCCCGGAACCGTCGAGCCCTTCGACTGCGATTAGTTTTCCCGGAATATCTTCAGTATTTGTTTTAGGCATGTATTCTCCTACTCATTCACGACGATTTTCGCCGAGAAGACCTGTTCGAACATGGCCCCCTTTTTTATCAGCGACCATTTTTCCAACAACAAATCGCCATCTCCCTCGAGATGCAAAACTAATTTTCGCTTTTTCCATTCGATGCGTATCGTTTTAACTTTGTCCGCATGTTCGCGATCCAGCGAATCCGCCAGCCGCAGCAGTGCAGCCAATTTTAATACCGCCGTCCTGTCGCGTGGCGGAAGTACTTGAAACAGCTCGTGTGTCGGATTGGGTAACGATTTGCGGTGGTAGCGTGCTATATTGGAAACGATGAGGCGGTTCGTTTCGCTCAATCCTATCAATGGCGTCGATAGAATTAAATATTGTGCATGTTTATGGTGCGAAACCGGATGAATGAAATTCCCGATGTCATGCAACAGCGCCGCCGTTTCCAACAGCAGTCGGTACGTCTTATTGAGTTTATGTTCCGGTTCGGTAGCATCGAACAATTGTACTGCAAATCCAGCTACCGCGCGCGCATGCGATTCATCGAACGCATATCTTTTGCCGATTTGCATTGCATGAGAGATAACCTGTTCGCGCATTGTAACGGAACGGTCTTGTTGGGTTTCTTGATATAAATCCAGCAACACGCCGTCTTTTAATCCGACTTTCGGAACCCAAACTTGCTGCAATCCTGTTTGTTTTACGATTGCTTGCAAAACAATAGCAGCGGGAATAATAACATCCGCACGGTCGGGACGAAGTTTGAATTTAAGAATTCGCTCCGGGAGGGCGAGTGACTGCATCCGTTCGTTCAATGTTTGAATATCATCCAACGAAATAAATTCGTTCCCATTGTGTGCAAGCACGCTCGATTTTAATTCGTACAATGCCTCGATATTACCGCCGGTACCAATAACCCTGTCAATCTTATTCTTGCCAAGTTCCCGTTTCACCCACTTCTTCGCCACTTCGACATACTCGCGCACCAACTTGTAAAATTGCGCCTCTCCGATATGTTCCTCATCCATCATTTGCAACAATCGCACTGAACCCAGCCGGAAACTCTCTACCGCGACGATATTATTGTTTTCTGAGAGTGTCACTTCCACACTGCCGCCGCCGATATCGATCATGACTACGTTTTGGTTTTTAAGCGGCATGGCGTGGTTTACTGCAAGAAAAACAAGGCGCGCTTCTTCTTCTCCGTCGATGACCTCGATGGAAATACCGGTATTGCTTTTTATCTGTTCGATGACCGCTTCGCGGTTATGAGCTTCACGGATTGCCGAAGTCGCCACTGCCCGCAACTTTACATCGCCGTAACGGTCGATAGTGGAGCGGAATATCCTGAATGCGGTAGTCATTCGCTCGATTGTCTCTTCCGACAGCACACCGTTGCGGAACACATCATCGCCCAAACGAATCGGTTCCCGCGCGGTCGTAAGCGTTTCGAATCGACCCGCCTTATCGGAGTGTACAACAATCATCCGAATCGCATTCGATCCGGCGTCGATTGCCGCAAGATGTGAGTGAGTTTTCAATACCGTGTCCATCATCCTTCTAATTACTACTGGATTGTTATTTTTATGTTAATGCAATATTAAGATATTCAATATCCCCCCAATAGTGGTACGGGTTGTACTACTAAAAAAGAAAAAGGTGCGTTTAATCGCACCTTCTTTTACACTATATCTTTTTTTAATTTACACCTTAAACCCGAACTGCTTGTCGCCCCCCGGGCCACCTGTCTGTATCGCCCCGAAATTCTCTTCGTACTTTTTGATATTATCTTCCAATGCGGTCAATAGTGCTTTCGCATGCGGTGGCGCAAGAATGATGCGCGATTGTACTTTCGCCTTCGGCAAGCCCGGAAGCATTCGCGTGAAGTCCAATACGAATTCCGCATTCGAGTGCGTAATCAACACCAAATTCGAATAAATCCCCTCGCCGATTTTTTCGTCGAGTTCGATGGTTATCTGTTGACCCGGTTGTTGTTGGGGTTGCATTCCATTGCTCATTTCATTTTCTCCGTTTACCTTGTTTTCATTAAGATACTATGGTGTTAGAATATGTCCAAACTTCTGTTAATTGACGCGATGGCGTCGCTCTACCGCAGCTACTTCGCAATGTCGAGGCAGCCGCTTACTTCCCCGCGTGGTCAAAATGTCGCTGCGTTGTTCGGATTTCTTAACACAATGTTCGCACTACTGGAACGCGAGAAACCCGATTTGGTTGCAATCTGTACCGATACCGCCGAACCGACGTTTCGCCATCTCGAATATGATGCGTACAAAGCGACCCGCGATACCATGCCTGACGACTTGCAGGTACAAGTTCCTCTGTTGTACGAACTGCTTCGCGCCATGAAAATCCCCCTCCTTCAAGCAACCGGTTTCGAAGCTGACGATATCATCGCCACTATCGCGAAAAAAGGCTCCGCGGTTGGTGTTGAAACCGTCGTCGTCTCCGGTGATAAAGATTTGAATCAACTCCTTACCCTTCCCAATGTTCGCATGATTTCACCATCCCGCACGACTGCCAGCCAATGGAACGAAGTCACCGTCGAGACGGTTAAAGAAAAATTTGGCGTACCACCCGAACAGCTTGGCGACTGGCTTGCAATGGTCGGCGATACCAGCGACAATATTCCCGGTATCCCCAAAATCGGCGATAAATCTGCTACCGAACTCTTAACGAAATTCGGTTCATTGGAAGAAGTATTAACTCGTGTCGGTGAAATTGAGAAAAAATCGTGGAAAGAGACGATATCCGCCAACATCGAGCAGGCGCGCCTCTCCCGCCGTTTAGTCGAGTTGCGATTCGATGCCCCCGCTCCCGACGATTTGTTGACGCTGACTTACGGCCCATTTGAAGGGGACGAACTCCGCGATTTACTTAACAATCTCGGCTTTCAGGGCTTGTTGAATCGTGTCCTTTCCGCAACATCTCAGCAATCCCGTGAAGAGCGCAACTACAAAACAGTAAACACCATCGCACAATTGGATGAATTGATTCTCGAATTGGATAAATCCGAATTAACTGCACTCGATACCGAAACAACCGGACTCGATCCCAATCTTGCCGCTATCGTCGGAATTTCTGTCAGCACCCACGATAAAAATGGTTGGTTTATTCATCTCCCTTCATTTGAGGGATATGGAACCCATGCCAGTGTCCACGATGCCGCATCCGGTACCCTGTTCGCCGCCGAAGAAACCATTTCTGAGTACCCGGCGCAAAAGCTTGTTTTGGAAAAATTGCATTCATGGCTTACGAATCCTGCTAAGAAAAAATGCGGCCAAAATTTTAAATATGACCACATCATCTTCGCCCGTGCTGGTGTCGTCGTGGAGGGTTGGGTTGCCGACAGCATGTTGATGAGTTACCTGCTCGACCCGAATAGCCGCAGTCACGGCATCGACGTCCTTTCGCCGAAATATCTCCAACTATCCAAAATTCCCACATCCGCACTCATCGGTTCCGGTAAAGCGCAAAAGAACATGGTCGATGTTCCGGTCGCACAAATTACTGAGTATGCGAGCGAAGATGCTGATTACACTTTGCGTTTAGTGAACACTCTCCGACCAAAATTGGAATTCGAGCAATTAACAAAATTGCATGAAGAGCTCGAAGTACCTTTGGCATTGGTTCTTGCACGGATGGAAATGACGGGAATCACCATCGACCGCGAAATACTTGGTGAACTTGCCCGTCAATTTGCCTCCGAGCAAATGCAACTCGAAGCCGAAGCGCATCGTCTGGCAGGCCATCCCTTCAATCTTGCCAGTCCTTCCCAATTGGCGAAAATTCTTTTTGAAGAGCTTGGTTTAAAACCGGTACGTAAAACAAAAACGGGTTACTCCACTGATGAGGATGTTTTACTCAAACTCGCATCGCAGTATCCTGATGTCCCCATTCCTAAACTTTTATTACGCCATCGTGCCCTCTCGAAACTACGCGGCACCTATGTCGATGCCCTCCCTAAATTGATTAATCCTAAAACCGGTCGTGTCCACACATCTTACAATCAAGCCGTCGCCGCTACCGGTCGTCTTTCCAGCACCGACCCGAATTTGCAAAATATTCCCATCCGAACTGAGGACGGTGCGAAAATTCGCACCGCATTTGTCGCTGGCGAAAAGGGTTGGAAAATTCTTAGCGCTGATTATTCGCAAATCGAACTTCGTCTCATGGCGCACTTATCCAAAGACCAAACCTTATGCGATGCTTTCCATCAGGGACACGACATCCATGCGGTAACTGCGGCGAAAGTAAACGGTATTCCCTTGGAAGAGGTGACGCGCGAGCAACGCAGTGCGGCGAAAGGGGTCAACTTCGGAATCATTTACGGTCAGACCGATTTCGGGCTCTCCGAAGCGCTTGGTATACCCATGAGTGAAGCGAAAGCGTTTCGCGAAAATTATTTTGCGACTTATCCCGGTGTCCGCGTATACATGGATGCGACCATTGAATTTGCCCGCGAGCATGGCTATGTAATGACTTTGCTCGGACGCAAACGTCCGATGCCCGATATCCATTCCGATAACCGCGCCACCCGCGAATTTGCCGAGCGCACGGCCATCAATACACCCATTCAAGGCACTGCGGCGGATATCATCAAACTTGCAATGATTAAAGTTGACCGTGAGTTGGAACGCATCCGCAGTCGCGCACCACTCAAAGCGCACATGTTGTTACAAGTCCATGACGAACTTGTGTTTGAAGTCCCACCGGAAAAAATTGATGAGCTAACTGCTCTGGTGAAACAAGAGATGGAGAGTGCACTTCCCCTCGATGTACCGCTTATTGTCGATGTCGGTATCGGTGATAATTGGCTTGAGGCGCATTAACCTCGCAAAACTACTTCACAATTACATTATTCAAGAGGATTGTCATGAAAGAAGAAACAGTTTATGAATTGAAGACCTTAATTGGACAGTTCGATAAAGCTCGATTCATTGAAGTGATAATTAAAAACTTGCGAAAACACGAAGAAATGCACATTCTTGAAAGAGTGCAAACCACATACTTACAACCTTGGAAGTTGGTTACACTAATTGAGTTATGTTTAAGCAATCGAGTCATTATCGCTACACAAAGAGTTCTAGATGATGAGAGCATGTCTCAGATTATTCGAATAATACATGAAAGCGAGGATGGTCATCTCACCGCATATCTAACTAAAAATCAGACAAGTGGTATAAATAAATCATTAAGAGTTATGGCATTTCAACAATTCTATTATCAAAATCGAAATGTGTTGTACGATTTTGGTAAACTGTGGTTTATCTTTGAAACATTAAAAAACGATTATTTAGAAAGTGAATTCCTAAAAAAATTTCAATTGTTACCAACTGAAGCCATTAGGTTTTTATTTTTACTCTATGTTTTTTTTAAAGAAAGGCGTGATTTGGTCAGCATTACAATTGATTCGTCGGTTTCGAAATTCTTCAACTTAACAAAACTAAAGATTTTTTTTGACTTATTGAGTAAGAATCTTAACAGCAGTTCACTCGATTTTTCTGATATTAGACATATAAAGAACTTGAGATTTATTGACTGGGGACAATCTCCTCTCATTTACTATCCATTTATACAAATCACAAACAATAGATACTTTTTCTTGGGTTTAGATGTTTACGAGCAAACAATTGAATCGGCTCTTTTCTACATGATCATGAAAAGCAAAAGTGATTACTTGATTAACGCGTTTACAAGACAAGTAGAGAAATATGTTGCCTACAATCTCAAATCTCATAACATTGAATTTGAAGACGAAGAAAAACTAAAGAAGTGTTACCCAAAATCGAAAGTGACAGATTTCATTTTACCATCCGAAGATTGTACCATTTTTATCGAGGTTAAAGCAATCGAGGCAAGTCATTGGGTTCAGGTATTTCAAGAAAATGAAAAAATCAAAAATGAATATAAGAATGATGTCATAAAAGCGATGCAACAAGGTTTGGAATTGGCTAATAGTATTCGAACTATTGAGCAAAATGTTCTTCAAATCAACAAGGAAATTTTTTTCTTATTGGTGATTACTTACAAACCATTACATTTAGGTACTGGAAGTTCGATATGGAACGAGTTTGCTGAAGAAATTTTATCTAAGTTGCTATCAAATGATCAAATAAGTTCAATTGCACCATGCAATATATTTGTAGTATCCTTAGTTGAATTTGATCTTATGGTACAAGCAAGTTTTGATCAAAATATTAGTTTAAGCCAGTTAATAAAAAGGATGGTAAAGGATAACGAACAACAAGAAACCACTTCATTCAATGTCTATATGCATCTGATAAAATATTTTGATCAATTAAATTATCCCAATTTCGTAATCGAAGCTTTTGATGACTTAAAGAGCAGGTTAATTTGATCAATTGATGATTAGTGCTATCCTTAGTTATAGATATGGGTATCGGGGATAATTGGCTTGAGGCGCATTAAAAAACGGGGCGTTTCCAACGCCCCGTTATTTGTCTTTACGCCGCCACCGGTTCGACTACCGGTTCTGCCGCCGCCTTCGGTTTAATGTCTTCATAGAATTTTGCGAACGAGACATACATATACGGCATCAGCCATAAGAACCCAATACCCAGCGTCAACACACAAAGCAATCCCCACCAGAAAAATCGCCAGTTCAGGCAGAAATATTTCCACTTGTAACCCATCATCATTTTCTTGCTGGCAGTTATCGCTTCCAATGAACCGATATTCGGATTTTCCGCTAAGATGAAAAATGCCATCGAGTAGGACAATGCCGCAATGATGCCCGGCACGATAAGAAGCAGGCACCACAAGATGGTGAATATCGCCATCAACAAGTATGTACCAAGTGAAATTGCGAAGTTTTTAAATCCATCGAATATCATCGAAGACTTCGCTTCCAATCCCCGCGATATCGACAGTGTGAAAAGTACATACCCAAGTACGAAGGGACCGCCGATTAAGAGTCCAATTACGACACCGGCAATAGGGATTATTTCAGCGATAGCCATAACTACGATATAGAGTAGCGTGGCAACCGCCGCCAGACCCCATCGCCCGGCTAATGCGTTTCTCGCTTGTGCCATCAATTCTTTATTGTGTGCCATTGAATCTCCTTTCTTGTTTGTAGGGTCGATGTATTGTTTCGACCATTGTCGTGAAGTTTCAATAAATGTGGTAAGCTCGAAGTGCCCTCATACTATCCAATGTGCCAAGCGTGTTATAAAATTCCTGCCGAATTTCACCGACACCCGGTTTATGCCAGACGATTGAGTAAGAAGTACTATTGTTATAACTGGATCTGCTCCGCATACAATCTGTAAATGTCCCCGCTGGCGTTGAAATCGAATCTGTCAACGATTGGCATGTCATGTGTGCGAAATTTCCTACGTCCCAGCTATCGCCAACACTGACCGGATACTTCACACTGAGGACCGTACCCGTGCTGCTTGTGGTATCGACAAAACTATGAAGCCCGTCCGTCCGGTTAAACAGGTAGTAAGTGGGATACTGCGTCATGGCTCCGCCGTTGACGGATTGCCAAGTTGTGAGCGGATAGCACAAAATCTGTTGGAGGGTACGTGAGGTTCCGACAACAGCACTATCGACGGCATGGCGGTTCACAGTATCGATTCCGAGATACGCGTTATATGTCCAGTAGTTCCCTGACGTGAGCGGCAGAATGTCGAACACGGTAACTGGGCTGGTACTGCTGGAACCGCCAGAGCAGGATAAAAACAGATAAGTGGAAGCGATGAGAATGAGAAAAGTAAGGTGTTTCATGTGGGACTCCCTGAAGTTACTGTAATATACACACATATAAGATGATTTTCATAGAAAAGTTTTAAATTTTATTGTAATTCTGGTATCTAATTTCTACTTCGCGGTTGCGTCCCATCCCCGGTATTTCATAACAAACGAAAACCCGAGTCTTTCATAGCATTTGATTGCCGGAATATTCCCTTCAACAACGTTGAGTCCGATAGTGGGAACATGCTCCAACAATTCTTGAGTAACTTTCCCGGTCACCTCTCGCGCCAATCCCCTATTACGGTAATTTGGATGAACCATCACGTTTGAAACCACCCCGACACCGTATGTCTGCGAATACAACCGCACTCCTGCCGCGGCAATCCACTTCCCGTTTACTCCGCGAATTCCAAAGTTGAGATTGGTTGCGAAATTAAATTTGAACCACCCTTCCGGAAATGCGATATCGAACAACTCTCGTAGTTCATTTTCAT
>CAZPUW010000052.1:0-11639 GCA_964589795.1 uncultured bacterium | reverse complement strand
ACGCGAATCCCGACCGGAACCGTCGCGTCCTGATAGTCGTCCCGACACGCGCAATCAACCGCCGCGACGTCCCGAAGACAATCGTCCGCAACGGGATACCCGCTCGCAACCTCCGTACCGCCGTCGTGAAGAGGAAGATGAAAATTCACTCGAAGCGATGAAGCGTAAAATCGGCGAATTGACTCCGACTGACCGCAAAATTCTGAATTACCTTGTTTCGAAAAAGAAGATTGCCCGCAATCTGAACGAACAGGTTGAGAAAAATGTGTTGCTGTCGGAAAAAATTGTCGAGGTACTCGGCAGTTGGCCGATAGTGATTATCATGTCAGTAGTTTGGATTGGCGCGCTTGCTTCTTGGTTGTTAGCGGGTGAACCGACAACCGAGGCAAAACTCACTTTTGTGTTTTTGGGAGTTGCCGTTTTGTGGGCATCACTCGTCATGATTTCATTCAAAGCGCGCATTGTCCGCGACCGGGCACGTGCCGCGATCGACTACGAAATTCAATTAAAAACCGAGCTTGATATGCGCGCACTGCGTGACCGGGTCGATGGCGACATTGCACCACGCATACCGGAAATCATTTCCGCGCTAAAACGTATCGAAGCGAAGGTCAACCAGAAATAATACACGGTAGACGGAACACTCTTGTTCCGTTATAAGAGAAGTAGGGGAGGGCTCACGAGCCCTCCCTTTTTCTTGTCCAAGGATAAATATCCTTGTGAATTGCTTTTTTTATGAATATTTTTCTTTTGACTATATGTGATGGAGGATGTGATGATGTTTCGTCTTTTTACTCGACATGCTTTCGTTCTACTTTTTTCTCTTCTTTTTGTTTCGATTGCTTCCGCTCAACCCCTTACCGGAATTAAAACCATTGGCGGTACGAATCCAGATTATTCAACCATCGATCGTGCTTTAAACGCTTTGTACGGTTACGGCGTGGGAGCTGGTGGTGTTGTGTTCCACATCCGTGATGGTGAATACCACATTGGGGGTCGGATGATAACAACGAGCGGAACAGAAAGTAATCCAATCGTGTTCGGTGTCGATTCCGGTGCCACGGTATCTCTCGTTTTCTATTCGTCGTCGTCGACAAATTTCGGTTTTTCAATTACTGGTAGTTATATCACGTTCGACGGCAGTTGGAATGGAGATTCTAATGGTAAACATTTATATATAAACGCCGATTCGGTGAGTATCGGAATCCAATTCGCCGCTTCTCCCACACACGATGCAATTAAGAATTGCGTTGTCTCTGTCTTACGGACAAGTACGACCCCGGTTGACCTAAATGATGAATTGGCGGGAACTGTGTACAACTGCGATTTATACGGCGGTAGTCAGTCTACCGGTGGAACTGGAATCGATAGTACGGTCATTAAGAATTGCAATCTGATCGATTTTGGCGGCACTGGAATATTTGTCGTGAATAGTAGGGGAGTGACAATATCCCACAACCGGATTTACCAAACTTCACCGTCACCCAACGACGTATACGGAGTACATTGTATCGGAGTAGGGGGAGCTTTGTTCGATGCCAACCAAATTGGCCCGTTGCTCGGCGTTTCCCCGGCTACGAAACTATTCGGTGTATATGAAGACAACGGCAATAACGCAAATCTTTATACGAACAATTTTATCGAACTTGGCGAAGGATTCGGCGGTTCTGTACACGGTTTTTTAACAGACGACTTCCCGGAAGAATATACACAAACGGAAAAATATCTTTTCAATACGGTGCGGATTTCGGGTGAGTCGATTAATAATAACAGTTCGTGCTACTTTAACTGGAACTCCTCATCGCGCGATACGTTGTGGGGTAATATTTTCCAAAACTATCGCACGGGACCCGCCACATACCACTCCTGTCTTTACTTCAATAATGGTGCGATACCGGCCTACAGCAACTATAACGCCCTCTATACTTGCGGTGATACGGTAAATCATAACACGTGCGTCGCCAGAATCAACGCAACAAACATAAATTCATTAACAGATTTGCGTTCGTTGAGTACGTGGACACCACGCGACTCCTTTTCTATTTACGAGCAAGTCCCGTTTGTTTCCGACAGCGACCTCCACATTCAATCGGGTGTACCGACCGGGATCGAATCAGGAGCCCCGCACCACTCGCAAGTACCATTTGATTTTGACGGTTTTCTTCGCGCAAGACCGATGTGCGACATCGGTGCCGATGAAATTCCACGTCGCGCACAACTCGTTCTTCGCCGCCCGGTAGGCGGTGAAATGTGCCCACCCGGAATACCCACTTCAATACAATGGTTGAGTGAATTGGTATCGGGGAATGTTCGAATCGAATTGAATCGCAACTATCCTTCCCCGACTTGGGAGACGCTTTACGCTAATACGCCGAATACCGGATTAGTGGCATGGACCCCTTCGTTACCGGCTTCGGCTCACGCTCGTATCCGTATCTCTTCGATCGATTCAATCGTGGCAACCGACACCTCTTTTGCAAATTTCACGATTGGTGCATTCCATCTTGCTCTTTCACATCCAAGCGGTGGTGATTCGTTACTTGCGTTTACACACGATTCCATTTACTGGAACCACGTTGCCGATACCGGTATGGCAACAATTAAATTCACTTCCGGTTATCCTTCCGGTGATTGGGTGACGGTAGCGTCGGGGATTCCGCTCAATGTTTCAAGATATAGTTGGGTTGTACCGAATTTGATGACTGACCGCGCACGGATCGCCGTCA
Organism: uncultured bacterium; assembly: GCA_964589795.1. Classification (GTDB taxonomy): domain Bacteria; phylum Electryoneota; class JAOADG01; order JAOADG01; family JAOADG01. The sequence goes on along the minus strand of CAZPUW010000052.1, from coordinate 8,913 downwards.
TTTCCGATTCTTTTCCACAGTTGGCGGACACCAGTCGCAACAATTTTACCATCTACAGAATTCATGTCGTTGTTACGCAACCAAATGGAGGAGATACTCTGTTTGCGAGGTCGCGGTACCAAATTACATGGGCACCCAACCGCGCCACCGGGTATTGTATCTTGATGTACAATGCGAATTATCCGTCGATGGACTGGGTAACGTTTGCAAACGGAGTACCGCTCGCCTCCCGGTCTTATTCGTGGACAGTACCCAATTTTTTGTCGAATAATGTTCGGATACGGATTTTACCTAATTCGTTCCCCCAATATGCCGATACCAGCGATGCAGACTTTTCAGTCGTGTCGCCAAACGTAAAAATCGTTTTTCCGAATGGCGGAGATACGCTTTCAGGTAACACCCGGGATACTATCCGGTGGATACCCAATCTCGCGCAGGGGCTTTCGTCAATATTTTATAACGAAGAATACCCGACGGGAATTTGGACCGTCGTTGCAAATGGAGTCCCGCTTTCCAACCGCAGTTTTGTCTGGACGGTTCCCGGTGAAGCGACGACAAGTGCGAGGATTGCCATCGTTCCCGATACATCAATACAATTAGCCGACACCAGCGATAGTGATTTCGAGATTATAATGGATGGGGTGAACGAAGGCCGAAAAATTCCCATGCGGTTCGAAATTACGCAAACATATCCTAATCCCTTCAATTCCACTGCAACGATTCGATTCTCTTTACCAATCGCTTCGACCGTGAAGATGGATATCTACGACGTAACCGGTAGGAAAGTGACCACTTTGATAAATGGTAGATTCAATGCTGGTTTCCACCAAACTCAATTTGATGGAAGTAAATTGGCAAGTGGAATTTACATAGTGAGAATGAATAATGGTCACACGGTTGTGCAACAGAAAATGGTGTTATTGAAGTAACGATCTAATCACAACGAATTTTGTTTGGTGGATTAATTTCTTGAGCTTTTTCTAATTCGTTTGTAACTTTCCATAACTACATACAACGGAGGGTCTGATAATGTCCCGTCTTTCGACTCTGTACACTTTTTTCCTGATTTCATTTCTTCTTTTTGTTTCGATTGTTTCCGCTCAACCCCTCACCGGAATTAAAACCATTGGTGGAACGAATCCTGATTATCCGACGATACATGCGGCAATCTGCTCTCTCAATGTGCATGGCACTGCGACACCCGGCGTTACGTTTTTGATCCGTGGTGGAACTTATAACGAACCACCCGACTCGATTGTAAATGTGCAAGGCACAAGTACAAACGCGAGAGTCGTGTTTCGACCAGCGGATACAGTGGGAGTTGTCGTCTATAAATTTTTAAATTCAAATGCGCGTTTCGGTTTTAAGCTTATCGGTTCGGACTTTATTGTGTTTGATGGTAACCCCCCAAATTTTAGCGGAAGGTGTTCGTTTACAATTTCTACTTCTAATACTTATTGTTTCTGTTTAACCGATGGAAGCGATTATTGCTGTATCAAGAATTTGATTGTGTATGGTCGAGGAATGTCAACCGTTTATAGTACGCATAACCAGACGATACTTGCACCAACATGTAATAATGATACAATTATGGGTTGCACGTTACAAGGCGCATACTATTCAGTGTCTGTTTTGGAAGGAACCGGATGGGTAATCTCCAATAATCGAATTAAAAATTTCTCAAGTACTGGCATTCAGTATTACAGCGGAAACAACGTGCTTATCTATCAAAACGTTATCTATTTAGATACGGCTAGTCATGAACAAGCTGTGTATGGTATTGACTTGGAATATCCCGGAAATGTAAGGGTAGATGCCAATTTGATTTACAATCTTGAAACCAACAATTATTCAGAATTTTCAAGACTCAATGGGATTTATCTTTATTCTGAGGCGAATACAACTATTGACAGTACAAAAATAATTTCAAATAACATGATAAATCTCGAACCACAAAATACTGGGATTGTCTGTGGAATTAATCAGAGTAATGGAATCTGCAAAATTATCAATAACACGATTCGAATCGCAGGAGTACAGGACACTATTGGAGCTTCGTACGGGTTGTCAATTGATATATTCAATCTTGATTTATCAGATACAATTGCAAATAATGTATTAATTAATGAACGTCGTGGGAGGGGTGTATGGTGCAATCAATATTGTTTTTACCCATACACAGGATCACACTCGTTTACTTTCTGTGATAACAACATCATATCCACTGGAATCGATACCTCCAGTGATAATACATTCGCAGTGGGATGCTATAATCAAAATTACAACACGCTTTCCGATGTACATTCTGACACCAGTTACCATGGTGATAGTCACTCATTATCTAATTTTCCCACTTTTGTCAACCCACCAGACTTGCACATTGACCCATCTATTCCCACGCCAGTTGAACGTGCTGGCATTCCTTTCTCGTGTGTACGCTATGATTTCGACGGTGACCTCCGCGATTCACTACATCCCGATATCGGTGCCGACGAAGGAAACTTCACACCGCTTTCTGTTAAACACGAATCGGTTTCTATACCAAGTGAATTTTCGTTATCACCCATCTATCCCAACCCATTCAATTCCACCGCCACGATTCGCTTCTCATTGCCAATCACTTCAAATGTCAAGAGTGAAGTGTTCGACATTACCGGTAGGAAAGTGACCACTTTGATAAATGGTAGATTCAATGCTGGTTTCCACCAAACTCAATTTGATGGAAGTAAATTGGCAAGTGGAATTTACCTTGTGAGAATGAGTAACGGCCACACGGTTGTGCAACAGAAAATGGTGTTGTTGAAGTAAACTTGAGCGGTTGAAAAAGTAGTATTCGTTTGGAATTCTGTTTCACTTTGGATAATTCGTTCGTAGATTAGAATCACTACATACAACGGAGGGTTTGACGATGAACCGCGCATATTTGCTGTACCCTTTTTTCCTGATTTCTTTTCTTCTTTTTGTTTCGATTGTTTCCGCCCAACCCCTCTCCGGAATTAAAACCATCGGTGGCGAGAATCCTGATTATCCGACGATCCATGCCGCCGTCGATTCACTGAATGCCCGTGGTGCCGGACAGGGTGGTGTGAGATTCCAAATCCGCAATGGCACATATACCGAAAATGCATTTGCCGTTACTGCTATGCTGGACGCGAATCGCCAGGCGATTTTCGGGGTGGACTCCGGTGCAACAGTGACAGTAACTTTGAATGGAACTGTTAACGATACGGGTTTGCTAAAATTGCGTTGCCGGTATGTAACATTCGATGGAAGTTGGAATGGAGACATTCACGGCAGGCATTTATCATTTAGTGGTTCACCCACTTTGATTCTGGTCTGGATTGCTGATTCGGCGTCGTACAACACCGTGAAAAATTGTATCCTGAATGATTTGACTAATTGGACTGCTGCTACTACCCTTGTCGTCGGTTTTTATAACCCCAGCTCGAACAACAATCGGGTTGTGCGAAACCGGCTGATTGATTGTGATATTATTGGCGGGCTTACCGGAATTAATCATAATGGTTACCATAACGAAGCTCGGATGGTTGACAGTACGGAAATTTCATATTGTAATGTTTTCAATTTCCGTTCCTTTGGCATTGACTTTTATTATAGCTCCAATATCGAAATTACACACAACCGGATTTATACAAACATTCCAGCAACAAGTGGATATATTGGAATAATTATCGACAGAAATGTGAATGTCTGCAAGGTTGACGCCAACCACATTGGCCCACTGGTAAACGCTCCCGGGGAGGTATATGGTATCCTCAGTTTTGGTGCGACTGGCAGTATTTTTTCGAACAATATGATTAATCTAAGCGCATCAAACACTTCCTACACATATGGTATTTCTGTTAATACAAGTCATCCGAACAAGTATCTGAATAATTCTATTTCTCTTGTCGGAAACGATACGATAGCTAACAGTTGTGCGTTTTATTATAGTCCCACTACGGTAATTGCTGGTGATTCGATTTTAGGAAATATATTCCAGAATACCTGTAGCGGTGGTGTGTTTCCGTATAACTACCATTCTGTCTTATACTCGAACGGTTCGATTAACGGTACTTTTAGTGATTACAATTTATTAACCAACGGTAGTAACGATTCGACCGACAATCGCTTTATAGCTCGGGCGTTCAATTCAAGTTACGATAGCATATATATATACAATACGCTCAGTGAGTTACGTGCATCGAATTGGGGACCTCGCGATACTCATTCAATCTCAGAATTAGCACCATTTGATTCTGATAGCGACCTCCATATTCAATCCGGTGTACCTACCGGACTTGAATCCGGTGCACTTCACCATTGGCAGGTACCAACCGATTACGACGGTGACATTCGCACCAGTCCGATGTGCGACATCGGAGCCGATGAGGGTAACTTTACACCTCTTTCGATTCGTCACGAATCAGTTACTACACCGAACACCTTTTCACTATCCACTATCTACCCGAATCCATTTAATTCCACTGCCACGATTCGTTTCTCGTTGCCAATCACTTCAAATGTCAAAGGTGAAGTGTTTGACATTACCGGAAGAAGGGTGAGCCAGTTGTTGAATGGTAAAGTCAATGCGGGCGAGCATCGAATACAATTCGATGGAAGCAAATTAGCGAGTGGGATGTACTTCGTTCGGTTAACTGCCGGAAAAACCACTGTTCAACAAAAGATGATTCTGCTCAAGTAACAGAGAAACGATGAATAAAAAATGTTTTTGGTTATCGGTTGTCATATTTTGCATGGCTATTACAGCGATTGCACAACCATTAACTGGCATCAAAACCATCGGTGGAACGAATCCTGACTATCCAACGATTCATGCCGCAATCTGTTCACTCAATGTCCATGGTACCGACATACCCGGCATCACATTTTTGATTCGAGGTGGGACATACAATGAAGCGCCCGATTCGATAATCAATGTGCAAGGGGCGGGTACAAATGCAAGAGTGGTGTTCCGGCCCGCCGATACACTCGGGATACTGGTAAATGAAACCAGTACCGTAAATAATATGACTGCATTCACTTTCGCAAATGTTGACTACATAACATTTGATGGGAGCCACGCCTCAACACCTAGTAGACGATTGATTACTCTCACTTCGTCAGATAGCAGCATTTATACATATTTTTCATTGATGAATGGTAGTGACTATTGTTGCATAAAGAATGTCACCATCACTAGAACTGCAACTTCAGTAGCGGTTTCAGGAAATTATGTTTATCCGGTAGTGCCAGATACAGGTTGTATGAACGACTCAGTGTTGAATTGCCGTTTAAATGGTGGAAGTTATGGAATTTCAATTTTCTCAAACTCTAATCAATTTGTTGTTCAGCATTCTGGGTGGGTTATCGCCGATAACGAAATTGTTGATTGTCGGGTAGGTATTCGTTTATACTGTTGCAACAGTATTACAATCCGGCACAATATCATTCACCAGCAAACGGCGTCCCTCGAATGTTATTATGGCATAGAATGCAATAATTACAGCAATGTGTTGATTGAATCAAATTGGATTTCTGGACTTACCTGTGAGAACAACAACGGAAGTATCTACGGAATTTATGCGTACTACAACGATTATTATGCTCGTATACATGGCTTGATAACCATTACGAATAATATGATTGATCTTGCACCGTTATCTCCTACATACATGCTCTATGGTATATATAAAGTGGATCACGGTAATATTCTCGATAATACAGTTCATATAAGTGGTTCTTTCAGTGGATCTCGTCCTTTGGAATCAAGTTCTTTCGCTCTTGTGGCATTTGAAAACTCAGTTACTTCCACTGATACAATTGCAAACAACATCTTGGTTAACGAGCGAACCGGTGGTAATGACTCAAGTTGTTACCATGTTTGTTTGCTTCGCGGTAATAATCTAAACTTAAGCAATAATAACATTCTTTCTACAGTGGATAATGCTACCGACGATAATCGTTATGCCGTCGAGCTACCCGGTGGTATAGTTTACAATACTCTTTCTGACTTGCTCGCTTCGCCGGGTAATATATTCAAGGTTCATTCGATAGGATTAAGCCCGACATTTGTGGGAGCTCCGAACCTTCATATTGATCCCGTCATACCAAGTCCCGCAGAGGGTACTGCCATATCAATTGGTAGTGTGCCACGTGATTTCGACGGTGATCTCCGCGATTCATTGCATCCCGACATCGGTGCTGACGAAGGAAACTTTACACCATTGTCGGTAAATCACAAAGAATTTGCAGTCCCAAAAGAGTTTTCTCTTTCACCCATCTATCCGAATCCATTTAATTCCACGGCAACGATTCGATTCTCGTTACCAATCGCATCAACCGTGAAAGGTGAAGTCTTTGACATTATTGGAAGAAAGGTGAGCACGTTGTTGAATGACAGATTCAATGCGGGAGAACACCGGATACAATTCGATGGAAGTAAATTAGCGAGTGGAATTTATTTTGTTAGAATGACGGCGGGTAGTTTTACAGCTCAACAAAAAATGGTACTTCTAAAATAAACGGTTGACCTTACTGTTTCCTCGAAAATACCATCAACGTTATGTCGTCGCTCTGTTCGGCACCGCGAGTGAATTGCTGTAATGACTTCTCAATCTCACCGCACAATTCACTGTCAGGCATTTGATGGTTTTTTTGAATCAGGTTAAAAAATCTTTTTTCGCCATACATCGTCCCCGTTTTACTCGTCGCTTCGGGAACCCCGTCGGTAAACAAAATCAAACGAGACCCCGGCTCAAACGCACACTCTGCTACACCCCTTGGATGATCCGGCATGATGCCAATCGGCAGGCCATTCGAATTTAACCACTCCCACGCGCCATCCGGGGTACCAAGTAACATCGGGTTGTGACCCGCACTCGTGTAGTACAACCGGTGGTCTTTTACGATGGCGAGAAACATTGTAATAAATATTCCCATCGGGAATACTTTGTTGAAGTGCCGGTCGATAACCGAGATTGTTTCAAGCGGCGATTCGCCCCGCTCCGCCTGATAGTGCAATAAATTCGCCAACCCGGACATCCACAACGCCGCGCCGGGCCCTTTGCCGCTTACGTCCGCAATCAACAAAATAAAACCGTGTGGTGAAGGAAACGCATCGTAATAATCACCACCGAGATGGCGTGCAATTTTATGATAAGTTGTCACCGAATAACCGTCAGGTGGAGTAAAGGTCTCAGGGAGCAGTCGCTCTTGAAAGGTTTCAGCGAGCGCAAGTTCCGATAGCAATCGTTCTTTTTCAAGTTGGGCTTCGTGTAGTTGGCTTTTATAAATCGCAAGCGAAGCAAGTGCGGCGAAGCATTGAAACAAACTCTGTTCTTCTTCAGAAAAAATATTACCGCGGGTGCGATTGAGAAGTTGTATTGTTCCGATAACCTTCCCACCAACCGTCATCGGAACACAAAGATAACCACGGGTTTGAAATCCGGTTTTACGGTCGACTCCGCCGAAGAAACGCGGATCGCTGCTGACATCGGCAAGATTCACCGGAGCGTTGTATTCCGCCACCCACCCTGCGATACCGACGCCGACTTTTAACCTAATTGGGGGCACGTTTTCTTCAATCAGGTTGGTCGAACCGGCGAGAACCAAATATTGTGAATTGGGTTCCAGCAAAAAAACCGAAGCGGCTTCCGCACCAAGCAACTCTTGCGCAGAGGAAAGAATCTTGCGAATCATTTCTACCGAACCACCGGCTTCGAGAACGGTTCGGATGGAACGGGTAAGCGCTTCGTAGGCGATTTCCATGTTTATTCGAGTGCCTTAAGCGCTTTATCTACGTTTGGATAACTTGGTAACACTTTCGATAGGAAACTCAAATCAAGCAGTTTCTTTATTTCCGGTGGGACACTGGCAAGGACAAGTTTAGCAGTGGAATTGTGCGCACTAGTCATCGCACCGGCCAGCGCTCCGATACCGTACGAGTTCGCCCACTCCACTTTTTTTAAGTCGAGGATGATAAGTTTCGTCGCACCGTTCTTTACTTCTTCGCGCACGACTTCAATCATTTGGCGTTCTTCATCGGTACCCATCCATTTTCCCGACATTGAAATAATCAGCGCATCTTCTTTACGCGCTGTGACAAACATTCCCATTGGTTTTCCCCCGCTTAAGGAGTTGAGTATAAACCAAAGCAAATCGGTTGTCAATAACAATATTCTATTTTCAAAAAAAACACTCGTTGCGGGTAAATTGACTTTGTACTTGGTTATTTGTCAGTTAGGACGGAATTTCGGGGTCGGGAATGGGTGGTGTTTCAGTTTCTTCGGTAACCGGTTCTGCCGGTATCGTGGATTCTTCCGGTGCTGTTTCGACGATTGCTTCTGGAACTTCTGAAACTTCGGTGGTAGTCGATTCTGTATCCGAATTTGGTGAATGCGAGTTAATAAATTCTTCCTGTAAATCTTTCACGCTGGTTACGCCGAATAATTCAAGAAATAAATCGGTGACACGAAAATAAGCGGCCCGCCCGGCACTTTCTTCACGCCCCGCCTCTTCAATCAAACCGCGGGCAACGAGTCCGTTTACGACGCTATCGGAATCGACACCGCGAAGACGGTCTACTTCGGAACGAGTCACATTTTTTTGCATGGCGATGATTGCGAGCACTTCAAGCGCGGGTCGTGTCAACCGTGCCGGTTCGCCGCGGACTGCGATAAGTAATTGCGCATATTCAGGGCGTGTACGCAACCGCACGGAGTTCCCTTCACGTGCGACAAACAATGCGTGCCCTTCGTTGCGGTACTGCTCTTCAAGAAGTTCGAGTTCACGGTCAACCCGACCGACCGGCATAACGAGCAGTTCCGCTATACGGTTCAGGGTAAGTGGTGTGTCGGTTGCAAACAGCAACGCTTCCAATTGTGCGCGTTCGGGTATCAGCATATTTAGTTT
>CAZPUW010000051.1:0-11725 GCA_964589795.1 uncultured bacterium | reverse complement strand
GATGGGGGCGTAACCTGAATGCGCGGCAACGTGTATACATTAGAATAAGAGGAAGATAGCGTCCCTGCGATAGCACAGATTCGATAATATTGGGTCCTATCCGCTATTACTGAATTATCGGTGTATAGATTTACATTTTGCGTTACCGTTGCGACAACGAAAAAACCACTATCGGGACGACTTGAAGACCGCTCAATGCGAAACCCGGTTTCATTGGTCGAGTTATCCCGCCACGTCAGGGTTGAACTACTTGTTCCATTCCACATTGCAATTAAGTTGTTGGGGGGCGCGAGTACCATCACCGGGACTGCACAAATGCTCGTAAAAGCGGAAGAATAAGAACCGGCAACAGCGCAAATACGGTAATAATAAATCCGGTCGTTGTACACTGAAGTATCTGTAAACATAATCGTGTTTCGTGGCGTAATGGCGATGACAGTAAATACAGTATCTGCTGTTGAACGCTCGATACGGAACCCGGTTTCGTTGGTTGCATTGTCGTGCCAACTCAAGGTGATATCATTCGCGTCGATATGATAGGCAGTGAAATTTCCGGGTGCATTCAACATAAAATTAGGTACCGCACAAACATTACTATATCCGGAATTGTGTTGTCCCAATACCGCACAAATATGGTAATAACAAACTTGATTCGGAGAACTGGTCGAATCGATAAATGTGGTTGTATTGGGGGGTATTGTGCTAATCGTAGTGAATCCAGTATCGGCACTGAAACTCGAACGTTCGATTTGAAATCCCATCTCATAAATAGAATTGTCCTGCCAATTCAAAGTCACGCTTATGGTATCATTGCGGACAGCTGTTAGGTTGGATGGCGCACTCAAAACAACAGTAAGGACAAAAATGACATTAGAATAGGCCGAATGGAGTGAATCAACGACGGCACACACCCGGTAATGATAAGACCGGTCGGCAATGGCGGTGGTGTCTATGTACACTAACGTATTAGGTGGGAGAATTGCGACTACCACAAAAAAGCTATCGACATTTATCAGCGAGCGTTCGAGACGAAAGCCGGTTTCATTGTCCGAATGATCTTGCCATTGCAGGGAAACAGTAGTAGCGCTATTGCGTGTGGCGACCAAATTGGCAGGCGCGTTTATCGTAACTTCGGTATTGACATTGGTCGAAGTTTTTTTAGTATCGCAGGAACAGAAAACAATCGTGAAGCAAACAGAAAGGGTCGCGAACAAAATCGATTTGTGCAGGCATCTCGTTATCAAGAGATTCTCCTTTCGCACATCAATGTTAGAAAATCTAGTTAGGAGTAGTTTGTAAACTGTTATATGTATTAAAAGTATCAACAAAAAGCACAAATAACAACCTTATTAAAGGTCTTCAAGCAATTATTGTGACGTAAACGTCAAGCTGAATGGGGGCGTGTTGTGGAGGAACCGGTTGTCGTACCGATAATCCCGAAGATAGCCGGTTCCACCATGATTGGCGCGATGGACATAACCGCGCCGGTGCTGAATCAGATTACCACGTAAGTGGATGGTTCCGCGATTATCAACGGTTGTAGAGGTCGTCTGAAAAGGTTCCCACGTATCATTCTGTTGTTCGAAAGTAAATGACCCATTCAGAGCGATAACTTGAGCGGTGATGACAATACTGTGGCGCGTCAAATCGGCAGGTGCGGCATTGAGTCCATTCTCTCGACCGTTCGCAGTGGTGTTCGCGATGATAATTCCCTTCCACGGGTCACTATGTTGTTGAGATGTCAATTCACTCGCTTCCGAAATCAACGTCAGATAGTTATTCGAATTCGAAGGGGGAAACCAGTTATTCGATGCGTAAGAATCTGTTGAACGGATATCATCCAGTAGCCGGATTGACCCGGACGCACCAATCCCCAACTTGCCGCTAAATACCCCCTTCAACCATAAATCGCCGGTGCAGAAAATCGCGTACGGTAGTGATCGTGACCACCGGATTGTATCGAAAATTTGCGTCGTATCGTCCATCGTAGAGAATAATCCGGTTTGCCACCGCCACAAATATCCGAGGGTGTCGGTAATCGCCAAACCGTACGTATAGCCAGTTCCACTATACAGACAACCAGAATTTTGTGCAGCACTTCGTAAATCGGAAGCATACGTCGGCATAGTAACGCGCCGTACATGTTCGATATAGGGAAGTGGATATCCACCGATAAAAGTCGCGGTACCTGCATCGATAATGATACCGGTAGTTGTAACGAGGCAACCGAAGTAAGCGTAGTGAACTGCAATATCATCATTGGAATGTAGGGAAACTCCATAAGGGGCGATTACCGAATCCCCTGTGAAAAAATAAATATATTCATTAAATCTTGTTAGTTCGACATCCGTAAAATAGATGTATCGCTCGGAATTGTGATTGGTCAGGATTTCGGGTGGTGTAGCAGAATTACCGTTTAATGCCGATGGCGGTGCCGCATGGGATAGCGGTACAATACGAAATTGTGACATTCGCAGTACGGAGATGGTGACGATAAGAATAAGGAAAAGGAAAAAAGAGAAACGCAGGTACTTCCAGTAGAATCGTAACATACATCACCTCATAATCATCAACATGTTTCACTATGGTAAAAACGTAGTGGTAATCAAATCAAAAGTCAAGTGTTTTGATGGAAAAGTGAAAAAGGGATTCTGGATTTGGGATTAAGGATTCAGGGAAAAAAGATACGAACTCACGAAGCTTGCAGCTTTGCGACTTCCTTCGGTAATAATTCCACCCGCCAAACCCCTTCGGTGCAATTTGTGCACATCGGTAATGGTGGTTCTTTACTGCCGATAAATTGACGGCGGAATGCTTTCGCTTTGTCGCCGTTCCATACCGCATCGAAACCATCTTTGAATACATTACCGTACGAGTGTTCAGACGTTTTATCGAAGCAACACGGCACCATCTCACCATCGGCATGTACGACAGGATGCCACCAGAGCCGTCCACAACCGACCCACTCGCGACGGAGCACCAACTTTCCATCGGGTGACTCACGATACCGCCAAAACCGTTTATCGGTCGGGAGGAAGTACTTCACGTTCGGCCCATCCTGTTGCTCAATCTGCATCGTCTTGAACACCATCCCATCGCATCCGATTTCTTTTGCAAATGCCGCGGCATCCTTCCACTGCTTTTCATTGGTGCGGGCAAGGAGCATCTGCACCGTCATAATTGGTGTATGGCTCTTGATGCGGTCACGTGCGGCGCGGAGCGCTTTCGCCCCTTCGATAACTTTATTCAATCTACCGCCCACCCGGTACTCTTCGAATGTGTCTTGAGTGATACCGTCAATGGAAAGGATGAGTTCGCTGAGACCGGATACGACCAACCGCTCCGGCCAATCATCACGGCTGAGCAGCGTCGCATTGGTGGAAGTCACCGAGTAGGTTTTGGTCGATGCGCAGATTTGGGCAATCTTGTCGAAGTGGCGCACCATCAATGGTTCACCCTGATTGAACAGAAGAACGTGAGCGACTTTTCCGCGAAACATTTTCCATAATTCGGAAAACTGGTCAAGCGACATTTCCCCGGTACGGCCCAACTCACCGCGTCCGACTGGGCATTCGGGACACTTGAGATTGCACCGTGCAATCGGCTCAATCATCGCTGAGCTGGGGAACGGAGCACGGTCATCGTTCGGCATACCGTTGCGGACGCGCATCCGCATCAGGTATTGCGTCGCGAGGTCGAGATAACGCGATGGCTTCGCAACGGTACTCCGTGCGATTCCTGCAAGCTGACGTAATCCCAAACCTTCTATCATCACATCCTTTTTTGTGTTGTACTCAATATACGTTGTTATGTTGGAAATGACACCCTATTTTTAATAAAGTGCTTTCAATTTTAATCATCTGTTCTCCTGAGCGGATTACCAGAATTGCCAAACCATCTTCTTTAAATACGAAACAACAGAGAGCGCATACGATGGAAGCGATATCCCTAATCGAAATCTTCTACACAATTGGTTTAGTAGTACTTTTATTTTACAGTCAGGTACAAAAATGGTTCTTTGGATCGTCCAATGAATCCCTTGACGTCGCATTCGGTATCAGTTTACTGGTTGCTTTTATAATGCGCACATATCTTGATACTCTATGTATCGTAACTGCTTGCCTCCTCCTTTTGTTTGTTTTCTTACCATATCTCTTCGAAGTAATCAACTTGCGAACCGGTATACCGTGTGGGTTTTACGAATACGGCAAGAACTTTTCTGTGTACTTACCATTTGGCGTTCCCCTTAAGGTCGTCGGAATAAGAACGACTATTTTGTATTGTTCGCTTTATTGTGCAGATTGGCTAAGAATAGTTTGGAGCCTTGATTATAATACGATTTCCGTGTTTACTGCTTCGCTTATTTCGATCTTCTTAATAGCAATTGTCGAACAAATTTTCGCCGAAAGGGGAGATAAAATCTGGAGCACGGAAAGTAAGAATAAAATGCGCGGTTGGCATAAAATCCCGTGGCAGCTCTTTATTGGTTGGTATCTAATACTGGTTATCTCTTTATACATCACAAGAATTGCTATCAGTGTTATGGCTGATCTGTATGGTGGCCATTATCCATTCTATGGTAGCTATTTCGAATACATCGCAAAACCGTTGCCATTATTTTGGACAGGGCTATTTTTGTTACATGCTTTTTTCCAAGCGAGACAAACTCGTCGAATTGATATAACAATCATTGTCGCGATACTCGCGATTTTAGCGTTCTCTCCTTTTTTCAAGTATACGCTAAATAATTTGAATTACGTTCGTCACGCTTATCACGAAACGGATATAAATCCTATTCATTTTAGGTGATCCTTCAATTTTTGTTCGTTGTAAACCGCTAAACTGGATGTTACAATCGGACTCTCCCGGAGTGCACATGCGAAAATTTAATGCGTTTGCGATTTATTCCGTATCACGACTTGTACTTGTGAAACCCCCTTATACAGGGGGTTTTCTCGTGCCATAATTGTGCAAAAACTTACAAAGTTGTAAAATCATTTGCGTAGATACCCAAAAATAGTTACAATCCGTGCAAAATCACGTATGGAGGAAGAACAACCTTATGACATCGACCCAAAAATCCAAAAGTCGGAAAAAATCGATGCAACCCTGGAAAACATGGGGAATGGCGGTACTGACGGTAGCTCTACTCGCCTTTTTATTTATCGGCCCGAAACTGTTCGCGCAACCAATGGGTGGTGAACCGACAGCGGCGGCTCAAACCGAAACCAAAGGTGGTGAAGCAATTCAGCTCCCATTCGGCGACGAAGCATGGATGCCGTTGTTTATCGTATTGGGCTCCGCCTTTGTCGCACTGGCATTCGGTCTCTACTGGCTGAAGAAGACCATCGCGCAGAATCCCGGAAACGAACGGATGCAGGGCGTCGCGAAAGCAGTGCAAGAAGGGGCAATGGCGTATCTCGCCCGTCAGGTAAAGACGATGGCTCCGCTTGTGGTCATTATGGGCATCGGATTGTATTTCCTGTATCAGCACCAATATGACTCAACCACCCTCGCAGTCGGCGTCGCAGTCGCATTCTTGGCGGGTGTGACGGCATCGTATCTCGCCGGTTATGTCGGTATGGGTGTCGCGGTGCGTGGTAACGTGCGCGTGGCGAATGCGGCGCTTAGCAGCTTCAAAGTCGCACTCGAGACTGCCTTCCAAGCGGGCGCGGTATCAGGAATGTTCACAGTCGGTCTTGGTTTGTTGGGTGCGACGATTACATTCATGATTTTCCAGGCGAATGCGATGTTCGTACTCGTCGGCTTTGGTTTCGGTGGTTCACTCGCGGCGCTGTTCATGAGGGTCGGCGGTGGAATTTTCACGAAAGCGGCAGACGTTGGTGCCGACCTTGTCGGTAAAGTCGAAGCAGGTATTCCCGAAGACGATCCACGTAATGCGGCGACTATTGCCGACAACGTCGGTGATAACGTCGGCGACTGTGCCGGTATGGCGGCGGACGTGTTTGAGTCGTATGAAGTGACATTAGTCGCGGCAATAATTCTCGCGGCTGCCGTCGGAAAGACACTTTCGAGTCACGGTTTCGGCGGGATGCTCGAACCGAATTCCTTCACCGGATTGTTCACATTGAAGCTCGTGATTTACGCATTGATGGTTCGCGCCGTTGGTGTGTTCGCTTCGATTATCGGCGTCTTTGCCGTTCGCGGAAAAGACGATCCGAAGATGAACCCGATGAAACCAATCAATACCGGGTTCTATACTTCATCCGCGATTGCGACAATCGGTTTCGCCGCGGTCGCATACTGGGTATTCGGAAATTTACCCGTCCTACCTGATTTCCAGCATGCGCATCAGGCGTTTGTTTCGACGCTCACACCGGGTATGTCGCAAGAACAGATGATGGGCAAATTGATGGAGTTCAAAGGTCAATTCGATACACTGCATTCCATCTTGTCGAACTTCTGGATTTATGCATTCCTCGCCACGTTCCTCGGAATCGTGTTAACGCAGATTATCGGTAAGTTGACCGAATACTTTACCGCAGACGATAAGAAACCGGTGACGGAAATTGCGTCATCGGCAAAGACAGGCCCGGCGACGTTGATTCTTGCGGGCTTGTCCGAAGGTCTCGAATCGGCGGTCTGGGGTGTGGTTGCGATTGCCGCGACGATTTACGGCGCGTATGTGTTGTTCCCCGATCCTGCCTTCGCTTCCTATGCGATTTCGCTCGCCGGTCTCGGTTTGCTTGCGACGACGGGTTATGTATTGGCGATGGATACCTACGGCCCGATTTCGGATAATGCGAATGGTATTTTCGAAATGTCCGGCGCATTGAAAAATGCCGACGGCAGTGAAAATAAAGCGGCGCACAATATCGTATCGCGGTTGGATATGGTTGGGAATACGACTAAGGCGTTGACGAAGGGATTTGCGATTGCTACCGCGGTCATTGCCGCAGTTGCGTTGTACCGCTCATTTATCGATACCGTCGCGGTGAAGGATGCCTCGATTCTCGTAAGAAATATTCAGGTGAATTTACCCGATGTGTTCATCGGATTGCTCATCGGTGGTGCCGTTCCTTTCCTCTTCTCAAGCTTTGCCATTCGTGCCGTGTCGCGGGCGGCGGTGTTGTTGGTCGAGGAAGTCCGTCACCAATTCAAGACTATTCCCGGTATCTGGGAATACACTGGTGTCGGTGAAGTCGGGAAACCGAATTATGCGCGGTGCGTCGAAATTTCGACGGCGGCGGCACAGAAAGAATTACTTGGACCGGCAATCCTTGCGGTCTTTTCACCCATCCTTGTCGGGTTCTGGCTCGGTGCGTATGCATTGGGCGGTTTCTTGGCAGGTGCGATTCTCGTCGGTCAGTTGATGGCAGTGTTTATGTCGAATACCGGCGGTGCGTGGGACAATGCGAAGAAGAAAATCGAAGATGGTTTTCTTGGCGGCAAAGGTACCGAAGCACACAAGGCGGGTGTTATCGGTGACACGGTTGGCGATCCGTTGAAGGATACGGCTGGCCCGGCACTCAACCCGATGATTAAGGTGATGAACCTTGTCTCGATTCTCGTCGCACCGACGTGTGTGATGATGCAGGATACACCGTTGAAGTGGGTAGTCGTTGCTTTCGCACTAATCGTATTGACTGGTGCTGTACTCTTCTCGAAACGCGGCGGCGTAATTGCGGGTGCCGAACACGGGAAGTAAAAATCGTTAATGGGTAGGGGCGGGTCACCGTGCCCGCCCAATCTAAAAGTAGGGAGGGCTCGTGAGCCCTCCTTTTTTTATTGTTTATAGACAAAATGGTGTGTATTTTTCAACAGAGGGTAATATGAACCGAGAAACTGTTTTACGAATTATTTCCCGATTGATGCCGCAACTACGTGGTTACGGCATCCAATCGCTCGCGCTGTTCGGCTCGGTAGCACGAAACGAAGCCACTGCGGAAAGCGATGTGGATGTACTCGTAGATTTTGCCGTACCGGTTACATTCGATAATTATTTTGATGTAAAATTCTTGTTGGAAGATACTCTAGGGTGTAAAGTCGATTTGGTGACAAAGACAGGGATTCGGAAAGAAGTACTGCCGATTATTCAGAATGAGTTGGTAAATGCCACATAAAAAACCTATGCCAATTTTATTTAGAAGTCTTTGGGAAATAACGCTCGTCTTACTAGCAATATTCGGGACAAATAAATATAATGACTTTATGAAACCAGACGTAAAACTTGATTATGGTTGGAGGTTACAAGTTTTCAAATACGTTGATACAGATTCATCATCTACAATTTCGTTGCAAATGGATGTAAAGACAAGAACTATCTTTCAGGGATCTTTTTTTAATATTAGCAATTATCATAATTACTCTTTTGATCCCAATTTTATCAATTGTATGGGAGTACTAAAACTAACAAATATTGGAAAGTCTGTTTCGAAGAATGTAAGCATCTTAATCGGGAATCCAAGTAAGGACAGTATCGAAATAATGTGTTCTGAAAACTGCGAATTTAAAAAATTCATTTATAATGAAAACAATAGTATTTACCCAAATAGAGTAAAGTTGGTTATTGATCGGATTAATCCTAATGAGATAGTTTTTGTTAAAATTAAAACAACTGTTAATGATATAATAAATTCTGAAATGTTGACAACAAATAACATTAAAGATACACCACTACCCGAGCTAATCTCGATCAACTCAGAAGATGGAAATTGTCAAGTTCCTACACTAAATGAGTACATCGAAATCGTTAAATCTGAAGGGAAATTAGCAAAATATAGATTAGAAAAAGCATTTCCGAATGTGGTTATGCCACCTGGAACAGACTCATTAGCATTTTTTCCTTTTTTACCTGTGACAGTCATTAAGAGCGTTTTTCATACCTTTATTCCCATCAGGTTAGTAAATTATTTTGGTGATTCTCTTAAAATGGATATTGTGATGTTTGATAAAAAGTAAAATCACGAATGATCAGTCTGAAGAACTTAGATAAAAGGGAATAAGACTGTCTTTAACTCTACAACTACAGGAGCCCCTCATGCCCGAACTCAAAGTTGACCCAAATCTCATCGGATACTGCGGTCTTTACTGCGGTGCCTGTCCCAAATATCTCAAAGGAAGTTGTCCCGGTTGCCATGAAAATACGACGGCGGGATGGTGCGGAATCCGTGTCTGTAATTTGGAACATGAGTATTCGACTTGCGCGGATTGTTCCGAATGTCCCGACCCGAACCAATGCAAGAAATTCAATAACCTCATCGCGAAAGTGTTCGGTCTCGTCTTCAACTCGAACAGGCAAGCGTGCGTGTTCAAGATTCGCGAGCTGGGTAAAGAGCGGTACGCCGCATTTATGACTGAAAACAAAAAACAGACGATACCGAGAAGATAGGGGACGGGGGTCAGGGGACAGGTAACAGGGAACGGGTAACAGGGAACAGGAAAAGATAAAAGAAGATTACATGATTAAAGATAGAAACGGGCGGGTTCACGAGCCCGCCCCTACTATTTAATTGGCGACAAACTTGTCCACCTGATTATGGATTGGTGGCAGTGATTGTAAATATTGATAGATAGTGCGCAAATCCTCTTCCTTCATCCCCCCATAAAACGACCACGGCATGATTGTGTTGTATTTCCCCGGTTCGACTTTTGCCATCGAATCAGGGTTAGCATACTGCCGGAACTTTTTTACAAACATCTCTTCCGTCCATAACCCAATCCCCGTTTCCTTGTCCGGTGTGATGTTCGCGGTGTGGCATTTACCGCCGCTTGGTACGGGAAATTCGACACCACCTGCAAAGGATTTCGTCTCGATATATTGCCCGTGGTCATCCATCGGTGTGTGGCAATCGGTGCAGGATGCAGCATTCACCATGTACTTGCCGTAACTAACCGAATCTGACATCGTAGGGCGTTTTTCCGGTTGATATTTCATCGGGATAGTGCGGACAATCCAGTTCATAGGCGGGTCAAGTTTCGATGCGGGAGGATCGTTCGTAATCGGATTCAGTGTGCGGATGTACGCGATAATCGCTTGAATGTCTTCCGGGTCCATCTGATTGAAATGAGGATACGGCATCAGCGGGAAAAGCGGCTGTCCATCTTTATTCACGCCCGTCGTGAGGGTGCGGAAAAGCTCGCCGTCTGTCCAATTCTTGAGATGGTACGGGGTAATATTTTTCGCAGTGAGCGTACCGGGAACATGATCTTCGTGGCCAAATACTTCGCCGCCTTTCCCTTCAGTACCACGAGCAATGGGACTGCTGAATTTTGAATCGTCGTGGCCAGAATGGCAATCGAGGCAACCTGTTACATGGTTGACAAGATAGTCACCGCGGGAGATGGTCTCCGGTGTCGATGCTACTGTTATCTGCGGTACCGGCCCGACGTGCGGCAGGTAAAATTGCAGGAAACCATACACCGCCGCGACAAACAGGACAAAGATTCCCAGAATGGAGAGCAGTGTAATTTTTACGATTTTCATTTATCCCCCGATACGAAGCGCTAATATAGGGAGATAAGTTCGCATGTCAAGAGTATAACTATAGTAATAGTGATTATATAAGCGACTCAATGCGTAGATAATTCATGCAATGATGTATTAACAAAAAAGCAGACAATGTGTCTGCTTTTTGTCAGGTATTGAGAGACTGTGAACGTTTATTTTGTGTTACTTCACAAGCTCGAATGACCCGTCTTCCTTGAGTTTGATGTGCTTCCCTTTTTCAATGAGATGACCCTGATAAGTTACCTCGTGGGCTACTTTCGCGTACATCAATTTTCCACTTTCGTAGAAATAGGTACGGCCACCGCCGCCAAATACTTCATTCCAAAAGGTTCCCGGTGCGCAGGGGATTCCGTCGATGAGTTCTTCTTCTGCAAGGCCACCGCTTTTCAGCTTTCCGCTCGGATAAAATTCGGTCATCCACTCATGTCCACCGCCACTGAAGGTATGTCCCTGAATCTTGCAATCCTTCGGAAGGAAACACCAATCAATTCTACCATCTTTGGTCATGTGGATACCGGTTCCGGCAAGAAACCACTGTCCGAAAACGGTGTCGTCGTGGGCGAGGCGGGCGAATTCCATCGTATCGCTTTTGTAGTACTCCACTTCACCAATAACGGTAATCCCTTGTATCGTAGTTGGTGTTTTGAACGATTTGTAATGGGTTTGCTCTTCTGCTTTCGACGGTGCGGCGACCGAGAATGACACGAATAACAACCCCGACAGGAAAAGTAAAAGTGTTTTCATTTGTTACTCCGGTTTTGTTATAGGTTGTGCGATTGAACAATAGTGGTTTCGGTGTCGGCGTTTTCACGAATGAATAGTGATAAACCAGCAAGTATCATCGGGACACCAATCACGAGTGCAGTCATAATCTGACCCCATGTGATTCGACGCCAAAGGATGACATACAACATTACCGCAGTGATGATGAAAACAACAACCCCTACCGGACGCGGGTACTTCCGCCCTAACCATCCGACACCGGCAATCGCAAGTCCCGGCACGACGATAAGCAGGTTTCCCCACTTAAAATTGTCAAAAATCTCGAAGGAACAGAAGAGTGCGATAAGAAACCCAACTGTAATAATGATTCGCGATGCCCCCTCGCGATAATTTTTGACGAGAAGAACATTGAACAGCGCTTTCGCGGCGATGCCGATGATAACGACCATGTTGAACATTTCCCATGTATGGTCGTCTTTACTCGCGTAATAAATCGTTATAACAATACAGGTCATTATCATTACCGTGAAG
>CAZPUW010000050.1:0-11860 GCA_964589795.1 uncultured bacterium | reverse complement strand
ACGCAATAGTGGTTTTATCGAGAAACTTGGTTTCTACGATCCGAAACCGAAACAACCGGTTATCCAAGTCGATGTCGATAAAGCGCTCGAATGGATGTCGAAGGGCGCACAGCCGACCGACACCGTCAGGTCTTTATTCTCGCGTCAAGGCATCATGCAGTTATTTGAAATGAAATCGAAGAAGAACGCCACACCGGAAGAATTGGTCGCCGCCCATCAGGCATGGAAAGCGAAACACCCGGAACGATTTCCCGCGGTAGCCGTGGAGCCGGACAAAACTGAAGCGTAAAACTACCGCGAAAGCGGCGGACGGCTCGGACATCGCCGTCCAGCCCTCCAAGCCCATCGAACGCATTGCGGTAGGCCGCATTGTGAAAGCCCACGGTTTGCGGGGCGAAGTCGTTATTCGATCATTGTCGGATGCGGAGTCGCGATGGAAAGTGGGAGCCGTTTTTCATCTCGATTTCGATAACAAGCAAATCAAACTTGTATCGGAAAAATTGACAATTGTCGAAGCAACGGTCGATGGCGAGTTTATCCGAACGAAATTCGCTGAAGTGGATGGCCGCGACAATGCCGAGAAGCTTGTCGGCGGGTATCTCGAAGTCGAAGAGCGTATCCAGTCGAAAAATAAATGGTTCTTTTACATCGACGATTTACTTGGTATGACGGTTCACGACGAGACCGGCGCGGTTGCCGGTGAAGTGGTGGATGTACAGGAGCTACCGGCTTCGCACGTCATCGAAGTTCGTGGCTCAACCGGCGAGACAGCAATGGTACCGTTCATGAAGCGGTTCATCAAGTCGGTCGATACGCCGTCGCGAATAATCGTCGTAAAATTGATTCCCGGTTTACTACCGTGGATGGATAAGGATGGGCAATAGGCAACGGACAACAGGAGAAGAAAGTTTTTCTCTTTTACCAATTTCCCGTTACCCGTTACCCGTTACCCCTATGTTGATTGACATACTGACACTATTCCCTTCTGCCTGCTCGGCGGTACTATCGTCGAGTATATTGGATCGGGCGGCAAAGTCGGGAATCGTCGAGTACCGTGTTCACCAACTCCGTGATTGGGCGGAGGGGAAACACCAACAAGTGGATGACGTCGCCTTCGGTGGCGGTGCGGGGATGGTATTGAAACCGGAACCGTTGTGCCGCGCGGTGGATGCATTACGCGAACGGAATATGCGTGAAGACGTAAGTCCGTTCGTAATATTTCCGACCCCGGACGGTGTGCCGTTCACACAGGAAATCGCGAAACAACTTTCGCAACGTTCGAATTTGCTCTTTGTATGTGGCCGTTATAAGGGCGTGGATGAACGCTTCCGAGCGACCCGCGTCGATTTTGAAGTCAGCGTCGGTGATTATGTATTAACCGGCGGTGAACTACCGTCCTTGACGATTATCGATTCCGTTGTGCGGTTACTACCGGGCGTATTGAATGATTTTGAATCGGCGGAAGTGGATAGCTTCTACGATTCGAAATTACTCGATTGTGAATGGTACACGAGGCCGTGGGAGTGGGAGGGACAGATCCCACCCGAAGTTTTACAAAACGGTCACCATGCGCAAATAGAAGCGTGGCGGGCGCAAAACCGCATCGAACGTACAAAGAAACGACGACCGGATTTATTGAAGTAGGACAGACATTCTTGTCTGTCCACAAAAAAGAATTTTGTGAGTATCTTTAAATAAATAGTATTGGATATTTGGTTCCTGTTGTCTGAGATGTTTTCTTTCAACCAATACCTAAAACCCAATACCCAAAACCTCAGAGGAAAAAATGGATTTCCGTTATTTTGTTACAGCGAGTCAATTAAAACCAGCCGAAGCGATTCCCGACTTCGGAATTGGCGACACCGTTGCCGCGCACTTGCGCGTGATTGAAGGGGACAAGGAACGTTTGCAAGTGTTCCAAGGAACGGTCATCGCCCGCCGTGGTGGTGGTTTGTCCGAAATGTTCACAATCCGCAAACTGTCCAACGGCGTCGGCGTCGAGCGTATCTTACCGCTCCATTGCCCGACTATCGCCAAGTTGGAAATCATTAAGCGCGGTAGCGTCCGTCGTGCGAAGTTGTATTATCTGCGCGCATTGACCGGTAAAGCGACTCGTGTGAAAGAAAAATCGACGTACCAAAAAGTCGAGAAGTAGGTTGAAGGTTGTGGGTGGTAGGTCGTGGTAAAAAAATACCATTGTTACCTACGACCCATAACCTGATTTGAAATTCATTCTCGACGTCACCTTCATTGGAATCGTTGAGACGGTGGGCATCGTAACGAATCAATTCGATGCGATGCAAGCAGGGGAAGTGCGGTACGATTAAGCCGCCGCTGCCCCGCAACTGTGAACAAGACGGCCAAGAGGTAAGAGGTAACGGGAAAAGATTTCCCGATGCCGCATACCCGTCACCCGTTTTGAGAGTCAGAGGACCTGCACCACCCGTTATAGACCGTACCCTCGTGGGAGGAAACCGTGTCACCCGAAGATTCTTCTTCCGACAACAATTCTCCATCCACTATCCACCAACCATCTCCCGGTGGAATTTCTTCTTCGATGCTCACTGCCGTTCGGGTCGGGCTATGGTCTGCCGCAGTTGTTGCCGTCGGATACCTGCTTTCCCTCATTCCCAATGTCGAAGGGGTCACGATTACCGTAGCACTTGCAGGTGCCACACTTGGCACCCGGGCAGGAATCGCGGTCGGTATTATCGGTGAAGCGCTCTATTCCCTTTTTAATCCATGGGGACCGCCGGGATTTTTTCTGCTGCTTGCACAATGTGTCGGGATGGCTACCGCCGGTGGGCTTGCCGGAGTGCTTTCCCCCTTCCTATCTTCTAACCGGCTCCCGGTGCGTCTTACGTGGGGCGCTTTTGGCATCGTAATGTCGCTTTGGTTCGATTTGGTAACTACCCTCTCATTCCCGCTCCTTGCCGGGATGACTGGGGTGTCGTTGACAACAATTTTCCTTGCACAAATTCCTTTTACCGCCGTTAAAATGATAGTGAATGCCGCCTTATTCGCAACCGCATTTGTTCCGTTCCGGAACCGGCTTCGCTTGGTGTTAAGTAGTTCGATACTGCGTGGTAACCGATGAATAGGATTTATACAACTTTTCTTGTTTTGTTCGTTGCACTGATATTTGCAACCGCATCGTTAGCGCAAAAAGTGATTACAGAAAAGGGGACACCCTTAGCCGACACCAATCGCGTATTGAAAAAATCCGATTCGCTGTCTGTTCCGAAGTACGGCCCGCCACGCTTCAAGACCCGGCAAAATTCTTCACTGATACCCATCGATTCAAACAACATCATTCCGAAGACCTATACCTATATCGTTACCGATTCGGTAAAAACGTATCCATCGATTTCACTCGCCGAGATTCAACCGACGAATGAACGTTCCAACGGTGATTTGTGGGATGATATTCCCGGTATCTATCCCCTCAATCTTGGCTTCTTCGGACAACAACTTGTCGCAATGTCGCCGCTCGATCCCGCAGGTCTTCGCACGGAAATTTGGGGACGCGATAACGGTGATCCGATACGCGGTTGGACGCCGGCGGAATTGATTCAAACCCGCGGTATCCTTCGAACTTCAGGTGGTCCGTTCGCAATCGGCGGCGATAAAATATCCATCGAACCGATTATTACCCGGCCCCGCCGCGCAATGATGACCATTGACTATCGCGACGGCTATTATGCGCTCGGACGGGTCGATTGGCGTTTCTTTAATCCCATTACGAAAAGCGATTTGTGGGGAGTCGGTGTAGGCGTGAATCAAGCGAATGGTCGTTACACGGGCACGGGCATCTCGACCCTTTCGTTGTTTGCACATTACCGGCATGAACCGCTGGGCGCACCGGCGCTTATCATCAATGCCCGCCAACATACCGATAGCGTTGGGTTCGCAGGAACCGAATACTACAAAGAATCGAACCGGTACGATATCGACGTAATTGTGAAAAAAGGGGAGCCCAAACCCGATACGACGCGCGATACAATAGTGGCAAAAGCCCATGCCGATTCACTTTGGCGCGAATACTGGAAATCGGACTGGAGTATTCAGGGGTACTGGACGAAAGCGCTTTCACATACGGTTACTTTTCCTCAAGAAGATGGACGGCGTTTGGGAACGATAGGTAAATATCGTGTACTTGTGGGGACGAGTGAGTTTTCGTCATTCATTAGGATGGATGAACTTCGCGCTTTGGTATCGGAAGGGGGGCGGATTGTTCAACCCCAAGGTGAAATTGGTGCCGGTTATACAATTGGAAACGAATTTAAGCCGTCGGTTTCCCTTTCAGTAGAAGGGGCAACGGGCTATAACGTTCAACCAAAGGGATTGCTATCGCTTACTTTACAAGTTGACAGTAGCAAATCGCTAACCGGTTGGGCATCTCGCACCGTTCGATTTCCGACTATCGCCGAGCGGGTAGGCGTATTCGATCAACCGTGGTTTGAACGCTTTTTTGAGCCGCTACTATATACCCAACTCACGACATACCCCTATATCGGCAATCGCGACTTGTCGCCAATTCAATTGATAAAGGGTGGCTTCCAATTAAATTGGAAACCAAGCGAACGATTCGTGTTTAATGTGTATGGTACTTCGGTTCATGAAGCAAATCCTATTCTGACTAACCTCGTCAAAATCGATTCCGCCAATTACAAATACCAACCGGGAAACAATTCCGCGCTTTCGTATCGAATGAGCGGTCTAACTATCCAAGCCCATCCATTTGGGTGGGGAATCTTTAATGTGGTTGGGACCGCCGTCCAGTATGATGGTTATAAACCATACTTCATGCCAACGCAGTGGGGTCATTGCGATGTCGGCGCTACGGATAGTTGGCACCATGAGGCATTCCGTTGGCAAGCGCTCGTTCGCTTCCACTATATCGGTGAGCGGAATTGGATAACCCCTTACCAATATTACACCGAATCGCCGGTAATGCCGGTAGATGTATTGCTTGCCGTAAAAATTTATTCCTTCCGGTTCAATTGGGGGGTCGGCAATTTCTTTAAAAAAGATTACGAAGCGATGCCCGGTTACCCAGCCATGCACCATGAAGAACAATGGGGAGTCAACTGGACAATATGGGATTAGGAAAACAAATGTCTAGTAAAAAGGAAAACAGGTCTTTAAAATATTTATTGTGGTTCGTGGGTTTGGACGTTTTATTTTCTTTGGTTTTCACTTTTTTCTTGAAAGACAGTTTTTACTGCACCTCGTTAAATCTAGAACCTATAGTAGAAAAGAAAAAAAATGTAATTGCGAAAGAAATAGAAAGAAATTTTAATGTTATTTTTAATCATTACAATAAAAACAAAATATTCGTTTTAGATAGTTCCAAATTACATTATGAGAGCACAACAGATACTTCGATTCATGGAGTTGGATATTATGCAAGGAAAATGAAAAATCCTGTTTTTTCTGTTGAAAAAATTGATGTAGATGACATATATGTTACGTCTTATACATCGATTAAGTGGGATGAATACTACGACCTAGACAGTTTAAGCTCATATAATAATATAATTTATCTTAAAATTATTATTGATCATTATCATAAATTTGATCAAGAACTCGATCCTGTAGAAAAAATTCCAATTATGACTTTTCCCCCTACCGAAAAATCCTTTAAAACTAGTATTTATTTGGCAGATATCAAATGGCTAGGGTTAAGTAAACTTCCACCATACGAATATAATGTCAAAGTAAATGGACAAGTTGATGACATATTTTATTTTTTGTTTCCATTTCATTATGAAAACATAAAAAACGAAATATTTGTTCCTTTATCAATAGATAATGTAGACAAGAATGTTGAAGATGTGCTTACAAATATACGCGGTCGTTCAACAACTTTTTGGGATACGTTTTGGCGAATGTTGTATTTTAGTACAACAACGATTACTACTCTTGGTTATGGTGATATAATTCCTCTTACGACTTGCGCAAGAACATTAACTGCCCTTGAGGTCGTTCTTGGATTGATTATTATGGGTCGATTCTTAATTGCGCTAGCAAATAAAATTGCGGTACAATCGAGAAATAAATGAAAAAGTTAATTTTGATATTAAGTATTTTGCTTTTTGCAGAACGTTTGTTTGCACAGGACACGATTCGGCCAATTCAGTTTCCAATTGTTACGGTGTATGGTGAAGTACCACAATCCATCCACCTAGACACGATAAAACTAAATCGTTCCGATTGGGAAATTCCGGGTATTACGATTCGTTCGATGGGAACGAATATGCCTGTTCGTGTTGGAATACTCGGTGCACCACCCGGCGGAACTATCCTCAAGGTGGATGGTATATCGTGGAATGACCCCCGTACCGGGCTTGCTGACCTTTCCGAACTACCGGATTGGCCGATTGAGCGGTTAAATGTTGTTCCCGGAACGGTATCCGGTGCGCAAGGGGGGATGATAGCCGTGAACTTGCTTTCGCCAGCAAAGTGGAGCGGTTGGAACTTGAACCTTACCGGGGATTCCGACAAGAATTATTCGGGTGAAATGCTCTGGTCGGGGGGTGAAACCGTGCCGGTCGGATTGAGTGTTCATCACCAATGGCACAAACGCGACAATTCGTTTCCAACGATATGGGATAGGCGACGCGATTTATTCGCCGGGAATGATGCGACTAACGTGTACTTAACGTTATCGCCAAAAGTATCGCAAGAGTACACTCTTCGAACTTCGATTTCCTACCACAACGACAAGAACGACTTACCCGGTCTTGTCGGTCGAACCGTTGAATCGGGAACGAATGAAACAAAAAATGGAATCGACGCAACGTTTCGTTTTGACGCCCCATTCTCCGTTCAAACTCGCATCGGCGAAGATCAAACGCATTTTGTAACACCGCAGTGGCAAACCTCTCCCACCGGTTTGACCCCCTTTTTTCCTATCGACGAAAAGACGGGGTGGCGAGGTGCTGCGGTTTCCGTACAACACCACGATAAGATTGGCTGGCTCGATGAATTGCGCGAAGAGGTGAATGCCGCACTTGATTGGGTTCGGTTGGAAGAAATTTACCACACGACGAACAGCTCTATCAGTACCATTACCCAGCGAAATACATTGACTGGTACACTTTCTACGACAAAAACATTTCGCACGGTACGCTTTCTTCCCTGGTTCGGTGGACGATTCCAAGCCGACCGCGGTGAGTGGCGACCCTCCAACCGTTCACTCGTTCGATATTCTAGTGAATTGTCGGGGGGCTTCTCGCCGTTTACAAATGTGTCTGGAATTGTTCGTCTTGGCGATGCGCTCCGGTGGCCATCATTAACCGAAATGTTCCTTGCACCGAATATTTTTGTTGCCGGGAATCCCAATCTCGATCCTGAACATTCACAGGAAATTCAGGGAGAAGTAAAGTGGACACCGGTTTCGACGGTAGGCATATCGGGTCTCATTTATGCGCGCGATACCCGAAATGGAATCGTGTGGCGACAAAATTCGCGCGGACAATATGTGCCGCGCAATCTTCTTCATTCGATTTCGAATGGCGGTGCGGGAAAACTTTCTTTCCATCCCAACGAGTCGATAGGGTTTACCTTCTCCGGTGCGCGAACTTATACGTGGAACGCGACCTCGAACGAGATCAATTATGGAAAGCGTCTTCCGCTTATACCACTTTACCAATTGGATGCGTCGTTCGATGCGAACACAAAATGGAAATCGACTGAACCATACTTTTCAGCACGATGGTTTTACCAGTCGCGTCGCTTTCTCCTCGAATCGAATACCGACCCGTTGACCACGGAAAATAACGACCTGCCGGATGAAGCGGTAGTTGATTGTACTGCAGGAATCCGTTGTCCAATTGGTGTTTACCGGAAACGCAGCGAGTTGGATTTTGAACTTTCGGCTCGTAATATATTTAACCGGCATCGTTGGGCGATTGAGGGAATCCCGTTGCCGGACAGAACGATTGTGCTTTCCATGATTTGGAAGAAAGGAGTAGAGCAATGAGAACTCTCGCAATAAAAAAATGGAATTGGATTGGTTTTGCGTTGGCATTGGTGGTACTGATTTCGGGTTGTAGTGGCGGCGGGCCTTCGTCTTCAGGAAATATCGGAGTTCCTAACGCGCAAGATGTTCTCTATGTGGCGAACGAAAATGCACAAACATTGATGGCAATCGATTTGTCGTCGGGATTTGACCGGGTGTCGGGAACGGGACTTTCGTCGGGAGCCAACGATATGAAAATACGTCCCGGATCAAATGAATTGTGGGTTCTTCACACCTTTACACCGGAAATGCGACGTTACACAATCCAGACCGATAAAACACAAGCTCCGGTTTTTATTAATTCTTATTCACTCGATATTTTTCAGGGTAGTACTTCACCGGAGATGTTTGATTTCAGTAATTCCGGAACTGATTTTTATGTCACCAGTTGGAATTACGGTTGCGTGAGCTTGCGCGAATCCGCTACCGGCAATGATCGTCAGGATTTACAAGTTGGTCCACGACCGGAAGGGGTTACCGTCCTACCGAACGGCAACGTTGCCGTTGCCATCACGTCATATAACGGAACGGATGGATTGGGTAACCTTTCGTATGGTTTCGGTGAAGTTGTGTTGTGCGATTCGGCATTAAGCGGCGTTATAGTGCGCGATACGGTTGGTATAAATCCCCGTGTGATTCGATATTACAATAATGCGTTGTATATCGTTTGTTCGGGAGATTTCGGTAATACACACGGTACATTATGGAAACTCGACCCGACGACTTTGACGTCAACAGCATTACCGATTGTGTTGAACGGCGCTTATCCCGGCGACATGGCTATCGATGTCGATAGCACGGGCACTGCGTGGGGAGTTTTATGCGCAGTTTCTAATGATCCAAACGGTGCGCAAGCACTATTCATCGTCAACTTGACGAGTTGGCAACCGACACAAGCAATTTCAATGACAGGAAATCCGTTTCGAGTCGTTACCTTACCACATGGCGGAACTGCGACCGCATTGAAAACATCCAATGAGATTTTGGTTCGACTGCGCGATGGTACAACCTATTATTTGCAGGCCGGTGACGGACCGCTGGCTATTGCCGCGATTGCAAAGTAGGAATTGGGTTGTAGGTGGTGGGTCATCGGTTATGGGCAACAAGATAATAAAACATTCAAGAAGAATGATGAGAGTAAACTTCATTCAGCATCGTTTTCGATTTGCTAAAAGTGTATTGCCAATCGCTCTTTGCTTGCTTTGCGCGGGTCTTGTGTGGGCGCTTCCCGAATTACCCCAAAAAGTAAAAATCGCGAATACGACTGTGTTGCTTGAAATTTCCGATGAACAGGATGAAATCATCGAGGGGCTTTCCGACCGCACCGAACTCGAATCCGACCACGGGATGTTGTTCTGTTTTCCCGATACCAGTCGGCGCACATTTTGGATGTACCATTGCGCCTCATTCGATATCGACGTGGCCTATATCGGTTCGGACGGCGTTATTCGCGATATCCAGACAATGAAAGCGGAACCGCTCGATACCCCGCGGCAAGCATTAAAAACATATCCCTCAAGCACCCCCGACGTCCAATATGTTATCGAGATGATGGGTGGGTGGTATGCCGAACACAATATCCATGTCGGCGATAGTACCGACTGTAACCGTTTTCCTTCCAAAGTGGAACCGGGTTCGTTTCGGTAAATGAATATTGTGTAGTAAACGGTAAGATGGGGCGGGTCAGGGAATCAGTTTTCGGTTGTGGTCCAATTTCGCACCACAATTCGTACAGGTGAGTATCCGCAATAGCGCCGTATTCTTGCTAACCGGTAATGCGTACCCGCAGACCGGACACTTCGATGGATCCCCACCTTCGGTTTTGGCTAGCTTCTTTTTCGCATAACGGATTAATATATAGACGGTGAAAATCGCATCGAGTACGAAAAAGATGATTAACATCCAGACAATCGTTCTGCTCACCGGTTGCCCTCATTTTGGATAGAGTAAAAAAGGCGGGTATTGCTACCCGCCTCTTCTATTTGTTTTACTTCATCAGCATCAACTTCTGTGTACCAATCCATCCGGTACTCGATGATGCCCTTACGAAATAAATTCCGGTCGGTACGCCCTTCCCGTTCGCATCGATTGATGCCCACCGGAAGGTGTGATACCCTTCGGCGAATACGCGGTTGGCAAGGGTTACGATATGTTGCCCCACAACGTTATAAACTTCCACCGTCAACCGTGATGTTTGCGGAAGTCCAATCTGGAACTGCGTTTCCGGATTGAATGGATTCGGGGTTGCGGGGTAGATGGAAAATTCGTTGGGTACGCCGGAGAAATGATCCAGCACATTTAATACACCAATCGTGAAGTTGCCATCACAGGTATCGGCAAAGACGGCAGATGCGCCGGTATAGGATACGCGGAACCGGTTTGTCGATCCGGGGTTTCCTACCACTGTCCATTGGAAAGAACCGGTATTGTCATAGTTCGGATATAGCGTCTGCCATTGCGACCCGGGATAGCTGCGGTTCAACTCAATTTTGACTGCCCCACCCATATTCGATGTCCAACGAAGATATTGATTCGAACCCACCGGCCATGTTTCACTACCGTTTGGTGCAGTGATATGAATGTAACCATTGGTGAGAGTCGAATTTCCCGTTGAGATGCTGAACAGTGTCGTGTCGGTCACCGAACGAACGCGCATACGAACGCTGTCAGATATCGGTGCGGTAGGAGTCCACCGGTAAAGGTGATTGGTATCGAGTGTCGTACCGAGTACTTCCCATTGCCCGACCGGGTAGGAACGATTGATTGCGATTTGAACGCTACCAAGTATTCCAAGCGACTGCCAAGTGAAATTCATCGGAAGTCCGACGAACATCGTATCCTGAACTGCCGGAAATGTGACCAACATTGATGGCCGCGCAATTGTGAAATTGGCATCAGATGTGTCGGATTGGTTTGCATTTATCGTGTTCACCAACCGGATGCGTGCGGTTGTCGTCGCAGTACTATTAACCGTCCACAAATACGAACTGTCGCTGCCGGGACGATTGCTTGCAATCGTTGTCCAGTTCGCGCTTGGATAACTTGTGTTCAATTGGATGTTTGTACCGCTAAAACCAAGCCGTCGCCAGCGAATGTTGTATGGTACGTTTTGTGTCCATACTTCACCGCCATTCGGTATGTTAACAGTAATTGCCGACGGGATGATAGTAAAGCTGCCGTGGGTGGTATCACCCATTGTGGTATCCTGATTGTTGATCACGCGGATACGACAGTTTGACGCGACCGGGGTAGTAACTATCCAATCCCGTACGCCGTTAGCGGTACCGTGCGTAACGATATTTTCCCAAACGCCATTCGGGTAATCACGCTTGATATCGATATTGATATACCGGGTTCCCACCGAACCGTACGTGATATGCAACGCACTCCCGATGTGGGTGGTATCGTTATTCGCCGGAGTTAACACCGTAATACCGGGTGTAATCAAAATGAGGTTGCCGTTGCTCATTCCCGCATACGATGTGTCACGTGTTTTGGATACGCGGATACGTCCGGTTGAAGTCGCCGGTCCCAGTACCGATAACCAACCCCAAGTGCCGGTGTTTCCTAAGCTGGTGATGAGACGTTCCCAAGTTCCCGAGGGATAGGTTCGCATAAAGTCGATATCGACCGAATCGATGCCGCCGGAATTCCATGTAATGGACGCCGGTACGCCTTCCCGTAATGTGTCACCCAAGTTTGGCGCAGTAAGCTGTACCCACGGGCGGAAGATGAAGATATTGCCGCGGGTCGTGTCACCAATATTGGTATGGGCGGCATCGAGAATACGAATACGGGCAAAGCTGGTAGTGTCACCGGAAACAACCCATGTTT
>CAZPUW010000049.1:0-11895 GCA_964589795.1 uncultured bacterium | reverse complement strand
GGAAATATTCACACCGACCAACCACAGCTCATCCTTAGTAAATCTTCCAAAGCTGTCGCGGAGTTGAATCCTCCCATTCCTTGCACTTTTGACTTCCGTACCCGTCAACACAAGTCCGGCTTCCCATCGTGCTCCGATGGTAAAATCGTGAAATACTTTCTTATTCTGCGCTAAAATGCGGATATCTTCTTCTGACATAACTCAGTAAGGTACAATCGGTTGTACAAACCCGCAACCTAAAAAGAGGGTGGACGTTGGTGTCCACCCTCTTCTAACGAACAAACGAGTTCGGCTAATTGTTACGGATACGGTTGGAAAATACCAGCGTAGAGGTGGTCGTTAGTATCACTGAGGCGGCCAATAAAATACCACAATTGAGCAACGAATCGCTGAACGGTAAACGGCGCCAGAAATAATTATGGAAGGAGTCCATCGCCCAGTAGTTGACGGAAAATTTGCCGATACTCTGCAACCAGAGCGGCATAAAGAAAACCGGAACCATTGACCCGCCGATTGCCGACATCGAAAGCGCAACGATGGTAACAAGCGAGTTTGCCATTTCTTCCGATTTCGCAATCGCGGCAAGGAACATCCCGATTCCATTGATCGCACTGACCGTACAGAACGAGAAAAAGAGTAATTGGAGTGGTGCCCTGCCGATCTCCAATCCGAAAGCCAATTTACCGAACAAAAACATTGCGTAAAGTTGGCACATCCCGATTAACAACAGGAACAACCACTTTTCGATGAGTAACGACCTTGTGCTGACACCGCTTATTAATAACCGGCGAAGCGTCCCTTCGCGCTTTTCCCGCAATAAAACTTGCGCTCCACCGCCGATGCTGAAAAGTAGGAACATGACTGCCGTGCCCGCGATGGATTGCGCAATACCCGGTGAGGCGATGTCTTTACCCACGATATGTTTTTCTTCAAAGTGGAACATATTTCCCATAAAGTTGAAATTTTTCTTAGTCGTATCCGGCGCGACTTTCTTTCCCTCGTTCGCCTTCGCTTCGCGTACCGGGCGCAATAACATATCGGCGAGTTGTGCATTATTTCCGCCACCACCCCACCAGTTCTTTTGCAGTGAATCAAGACGGATGTGGAACGACTGGCTGACTACCTCCTGCATTTTCTTGGTAAACGAAATTGAAGCTGTATCGCTCAAAATTTTCCCGGCACCCGCTGTCATCGCGCCGCTCATCAGTTCGGGAATTTTTCCGAATACGACTTCCTGAACGATACCACTAACGATGTTAGTTTCGATAGTGGCTTTCGGGTCGTTCCAGATTTCAAGATGAATCGAACCCATGGCGACGAGAGTATCGAATGCATGAGCAGGAACGACAAGTGCTACTGAGTTTTTACCGCGGGCGATTCTGTCTGAGGTAATATTACTATCCAGTAACAAAATCTTACCATCGACGATTGCCGAATCAAGAAGCAGAAGCGTCTTTTCTTTTAACAATTCGAACTTCAGTCGTTCCGAAAATGGGGAGTGGTCGCGGTCAAGAAACAATATTGTTACAGGGTTACTATCGCTCGAACCATTGCCACCGAAAATTAACCCGAATACTGTCGCCATGACGATAGGAACGAGAAACGTCAATAGGAGTTCACCGCGATGCCGCAGGAATAACCGAATGTCTTTACCAAGTAATGCGAGTATTGCGTTCATTCTTCCCTCAACATTCTTCCCGTTAAATCGAGGAATAGTGTTTCCAACGTCGGTCGATGGATTTGCAACGACTCATACGGAATTTCTGATAATGCCGCAACGGCTTCGGGTAACGGTTTCGTGAGGGTAATAATCAGATCGACTTCTACTACTTCGTTCGTACCGTAGTTTTGCAACACCCCTGTTTTAGCGGCGACCGCTTCTTGTGGAGTATGGAACCGTATAAAGAGTCGGGTGGGGAGATTACGCTGCTTCAATAATTCTTCGCGGCTACCGACCGCGAGGACTGTACCATGGTCGATGATAGCGATTTGCGAACAAAGCCGTTCCGCTTCTTCCATATAATGCGTGGAGTATAGAACGGTTTTCCCTTCGGCGATGAGGGTTTCCACCAATTCGAACAAATGGTTCCGGCTTTGTGGGTCGACGCCTACGGTCGGTTCATCCAAAAGAATAATATGCGGATGATGCAATATCCCACAACCGAAATTCAACCGCCGTTTCATCCCCCCGGAAAACGTATCGACTTTATCTTTGCGGCGTTGTTCCAAACCTGTTCGGACCAGCATCTCGTTTACGCGTGTTTCCAGTTCGGAACCGTTGAGTCCGTGCAGTTTTCCCCAGAAACGCAAATTCTCTTCGGCGGTCAATTCAGCGTAGAGGGCTAATTCCTGAGGAACCACGCCAATTTGTTGTCGGATTTCCGGTTTGGAGATATCAAGTGAATTCTCACCCAGCCGGATTGTTCCTTTCGTCGGAGAAAGGTCACCGCAGAGAAGCCGCATCACAGTCGTTTTGCCGGCACCGTTCGGCCCAAGCAAACCGCAGCATTTTCCCGCTTGTATGGATATCGATACGCCACGCAGGGCATCTTCGGTTGCATTTTTGTAGCGAAATTGGATATCGGTTAGTTCGATTTGGTTCATACTCACCCGATGGTTAATTGATAGTCCTGTTGGTGATTACGATACAAAAATTTGTTACCGAACAAAAACAAATTCCATAGGTTACAACATTTTTATTTCTTTTGGGTCATTGCCACACCGGCAAGAATTAGAATCGCACCAAGCACCATTTGCCATGTGAGCGTTTCACCCATCAGCGTTATTGCGAACGTAACGCCCCATATCACATTCAGGTATTCAATGATACCGGTATGCGCCGCACCGCGCCGCTTCAGCAACCACGACCAAATCGTAAATGCGGTTACCGTCGAGAGTAAACTCAACATACCGAGACAAAACCACGGCATCCAGCCCGATGGAAATCCATCGTGGAATGCAAATGGTGTCGTGGGTAGCAGTAAAATCGAACCGGCTAACACACATGCGGCAGGGGCTTGTGTTACACCGACTTTGGGGATGATGTCGGCAAGAAGAATGGTATATATCGCCCAAGTAACCGGGGCGATTAGCAGAATCAGTACTCCGGTAGAGGTAGTCTGATCAAAACCAAATCCGGTTTTGGTTAGGGTGAGGACGAAAACACCGATGAAGGCGATTATGATACCGAAATAGAAATTCCAACCGACCCGTTCATGCCTGAAAATAATCGCTAAGAGGAGAATTGCGGGGGGGTTCATCGCATCCATCAACGAAGCGATGCCTGCACCGACGTGAGTTTGTCCATAGTTGATAGACAGGTTGTGGACAATAGTCCCGAACAAACCCGCGGCACCAATCTTTAACCAATCTCCGGTTGTGAGGGTTTTGAAGAGATTGCGCGCTTTCCAGCAAATCCAG
The DNA here is from genome assembly GCA_964589795.1 of uncultured bacterium. Classification (GTDB taxonomy): domain Bacteria; phylum Electryoneota; class JAOADG01; order JAOADG01; family JAOADG01. Next base: position 8,475 of record CAZPUW010000049.1, on the reverse strand, counting down.
AAGAAAATCGGAATGGTGGGAAGGAACCGGACGAGGATAAGTTGAAAAGGGGTAAAGTAGTGAAGACCGGCTTTCACGACAGAAAACAGCGACCCCGAAATGATGGTCAACAGGAGGATAAGGAGATATTCGGTGCGTTTTTCGGATTTCATCGACGATTGGTTCTTCACTTTGGTTTCGTTTTCGAAATGTAGTGATACCGGTAGTTAATTCACGGATTTTCAGCAACCACTCCATTAGAGTGTATCAACGGAATGACAACCAATGATATAAAAAGAAGTTTCGTGAATTCTCGTAATTCAAGATATTCATTCATCTTTAAGTAATTGTTACGATTTTAATTGACGTTTCGGTATGGATGGCAAACAAGAAAAGTTTTGAATTTAGAGGGGAGTGCTTGACAGCCGAATGGCAAAAGTGTATTTTGTACATAATTTCACAAACTCAATTATCCGATTTGCTAATAGGTGACACTACGTTTCTCATTTTCAGCTGTAATAGCTATAAGAATTCTTAATTTAACCAAATAATTAGTAAAAACTTTCTAAACTACATATCCATTCTATTGTTTTCAGTTAGATTGGGTGGCGTGCGAAATCCTCACTAAACGCCATCGACAGTAAAAACTTCAATGATTTATACTGGCGAGACCCAATCGACTTTTTTACTTCCTGATATCTCTTGCTTGCATTGGGTTGTTTCATGAGGTTGTACAGTATTTCTGTTTGTCCTCAGTACGATAAACTCAGTTTCACCGCATTTTCCGTTTTGGCGGTTTGAGGCAGGGCGAAGTTCCGCTCTGTCTATTTTTGTTTGTACAAATCTCGACGGTTGGATTGCAGATTTTGCTGTAATCCTACGTTTTTCCTGAATTCCTTATCGCGGTTTCGGTTGGAGGCATAATGGCTGTACCCTTAGTGCCAATCGGTAAAAAGGAAGCTGACCTGCGTGCGGCATTTTGGCATCACGTCAGTAGTTTTCCCGACGGGCATAAGATAAAAAACTGTTTACAGTGCGGAACTTGCACCGGCGCTTGTCCGGTATCCTACGCAATGGACATTACTCCGCGTGAAACCATCGCACTATTTCGCGCCGGAATGCTCGAAGAAATCCTAAAGAGCAAAACCATTTGGATATGCGCTTCGTGCTACTCCTGTACCGTTCGTTGCCCGATGGGAATTCGCGTGACCGATACGCTATACGCACTCAAACGACTTGCGATGGAAACCAAAATCTTCCCTTCCAACTTCCCCGTAAACGTACTCGCTAAAGCATTCATCGAGAATGTGAAGAAGTATGGCCGCAACTATGAACTCGGTCTCGGGATGAGGTATTACCTCAAAGCAAGCCCGATGAAATTAATCGGCAGTGCCAACTTCGGTATGAATATGCTGAAACATGACCGCTTGGGTATTTTACCGAAGCCGATAAAAAATGTCGCCGCCGTCCGCGCAATTATTGCACGCGCCGAAAAATCGGGAGGTTCGTGATGTCACTCCGATATGCCTATTACCCCGGCTGTAGTTTAGAGAGCACCGGTAAACCCTATGATGAATCGATTCGTGAGATTTTTAAAGCACTCGATGTCGAGTTGGTTGATATCGAAGATTGGAATTGTTGTGGTGCGACGATGTATATGTCGAGCAAGAAAATTGTCGGATATGCCCTCAGCGCACGAAATCTTGCCATCGCCCAGCAACAAGGTCTCGAAGTCTGCGCACCATGCAGCAGTTGTTACACCATTTTGCGAAAAGCGAACCGCCACATCCAACTCGAACCGAAGGGGCGCGAACGAATTAACGATGCGCTATCCGCCGCAAACCTCAGCTATGACGGCAACACCAACGTCCGTCATCCGCTCGACATTCTTGTCAACGATGTAGGCATCGACAACATCATCAAGAAATCGAAATTCCGTCTCACCGGAATGAAAGTCGCTCCTTATTACGGCTGTCAGATTGTGCGACCGCACGGCTATTTCGACGATACCGACGATCCGCAAACGATGGATCAACTATTAAAAGGACTTGGTGCGGAGGTTGTCTATTATCCGCCGAAAGTGCGATGCTGCGGTGGAATGTTGATGATGACCGATGAGATAACTTCGCTGAAATTGTGTCAGGAACTTATTGAAGCGGGAGAAGTGAACGGTGCAAATGTAATCGCCACTGCATGCCCGCTTTGCGAAATGAATCTCGAAGCGTACCAACCGCAAATCAATAAAGCGTTCGGGACAAATTACAAAATGCCGATTTTGTATTTCAGCCAATTAATCGGTATGGCACTCGGTATCGCTCCGGTGAAACTTGGTATCGAACGAATGATTGTACCCGCGCCGAAAGTAACTCTGACTGCGAAAGCGGAGGCGTTATGAGCGGGAACGGACACAATGGAACCAATAATAATGGTGGTTCACCGGTTCGCATCGGTGTGTACGTCTGCCACTGCGGTTCCAACATCGCCAAAACAGTAGATGTTGCTAAAGTTGCCGAAATGTGTTCGCACTTACCGAATGTTACGGTTGCGCGGCATTACCGGTTCATGTGTTCGGATCCGGGTCAGGAATTGATACAATCCGATATCCGCGAACACAAACTGAATCGTGTTGTCGTTGCCGCATGTAGTCCGTTAATGCACGAACCGACCTTCCGTAAAGCCGTCGAAGGGGCGGGACTCAATCGTTACTTGTTTGAAATGGCGAATATTCGCGAACAAGTAAGCTGGGTTACTGTCGATCCCAAAGCCGCAACTGAAAAAGCGTATGCCATCATCAAAGCCGCCATTGCCCGTGTCAAATTCCATGAACCACTCGAAATGAGAAAAGTTCCAATCCACCAGCGGGTAATGGTGGTTGGTGGCGGTATTGCCGGTATTGAAGCGGCGCTCGAAGTTGCGGATGCCGGATTCCAAGTCGTGTTAGTCGAAAAGGAATCGTCGATAGGCGGCCACATGTCGCAATTCGACAAGACATTTCCTACGCTCGACTGTGCGGCATGTATTCTCACCCCGAAAATGGTCTCCGTCGGAAAACATCCGAACATCAAACTCATGACATGGTCGGAAGTGGAAGAGGTAAAAGGGTATGTCGGAAACTTCCAGATAAAAGTCCGTAAGAAAGCACGGTATGTAGACACCACGCTCTGCAATAGTTGCGGTTCGTGTTATGAAGCATGTCCGAGCAAACCGCTTCCGAATCAACGTCGTTTAATGCTTGGCGGAAAGGTGTTCAAGGAAGGTACGGCTTTGGAAATTAAACGCCGTGATATGCTCGGAGCCGAGACCGATTTAACTGTTTTAACGTCGGCACAACCTATGGCGGAAGAAGTGAATACACCTGAACGAGGTGCGAAATGACTCCCACTCAAGATTCAATAATTGAAAAACAAAACTTGAAAAACCGCACCAATGGTAAGGGTAAACCCTATGTCCTGAGCGACCACATTCAATCCATCGTCGATAATTACGACGCAAAACCCACTGCGCTCATTATGATTCTTCAGGATATCCAAACCCATTACCGGTATCTGCCGAAAGATGCGCTCGAACTCGTCTCGAAAAAGATGAATTTACCGATTACGCAGATTTACGGGGTGGCGACATTCTACCGCACATTCTCGCTGAAACCAAAAGGGAAAAACCATGTTTGTGTCTGTACGGGTACTGCTTGTCACGTGCGTGGTGCGCCAGTCATTAACGACAAACTACAAACCGCATTGAAAATTCAACCCGGTGAAACCACTGCCGACATGGAATTTTCACTGGAAACCGTCAACTGCCTCGGTGCTTGCGCATTGGGGCCGTTAGTAACGGCGAATGGAGAATATTACGGCAATATGACAACGACAAAAGTTGACAAAATGCTGGCGGAACTACGCGGTCAAAAACCGGAAGCCGATGAAGCGGAGGAAGAATCATGAACCCTTCGAAACTTACCTCTCCCGCCGAACTCGAAGTGTTGCGCGAAAAACTAATCAAACAGCGCGAAGAGAAAAAAACGATGATTGCGGTATGCGCAGGAACCGGTTGCCTCGCGTGTGGATGTCAGAAAGTAGTAAACGCGCTTCGGACGGAACTTGCCGCTGCTGGGCTCGATGAAATTGTCGAACTCAAAACTACGGGTTGTCACGGTTTCTGTGAACGTGGGCCGTTAATGGTAGTACAACCGCAAGGCACCTTCTACCAACGAGTCAAACCGGAAGATGTAAAACTTATCATCGACCAGACAATAAAAGGTGGAAAACTCGTAAACAAATTGTTGTATCGTGACCCCGCCACCAAGAAAGTTATCGAACAAGAGAAAGACATTCCGTTTTACAAAAAGCAGAAACGTCTCATCTTCGGTAAGAACGGACACATGGATCCGACTTCGATTCACGACTATATCGCGCTCGGTGGTTACCGTTCACTCGCGAAAGCACTGACCAATTTCAAACCGGAAGAAGTTATTGAGCAAGTAAAAATTTCTGGTTTGCGAGGTCGTGGTGGTGGTGGTTTTCTCACCGCAAAAAAATGGTCCACTTGTCGGCGAGCGAAAGGGGTGCCGAAATACGTTATCTGCAATGCGGATGAAGGTGACCCCGGTGCATTTATGGATAGGTCACTACTCGAAGGCAACCCCCACTCGGTTGTTGAAGGGATGATAATCGGTGCGTATGCGATTGGTTGTGAACAAGGGTATGTGTATGTCCGTAACGAATACCCACTCGCTGTTACCAATTTGAATATCGCACTTGCAGCGGCACGTGAGTATGGTCTACTCGGGGACAATATTCTCGGCACCGGATTTTCATTCAATATCGAAGTTTCGCGTGGTGGTGGTGCATTTGTTTGCGGTGAATCGACCGCTTTGATGGCATCGCTCGAAGGGAAAGTCGGTGAACCGCGCGCAAAATATATTCATACCGTCGAATTTGGTCTATGGAACAAACCATCGTGCCTCAACAATGTGGAAACGTGGGCGAATGTCCCCATCATCATCGAGCTTGGCGCATCGGAATATGCGAAGATTGGCACTGCCGGTTCAAAAGGAACCAAAGTATTTGCCCTCACCGGCAAAGTAAACAACACCGGTTTGGTTGAAGTACCGATGGGTATCACACTCCGCGAAATTCTGTATGACATCGGTGGTGGTGTTCTTGGCAAAAAGAAATTCAAAGCGGTGCAAACGGGTGGGCCGTCCGGCGGTACGCTTGTCGTTGAAACGGCGGATACCAAAATTCGTGAGAGTATGGAAAAGTACGGTGATGATGTTGCGGAAGAGGCGGCGGAAAGCTTACTCGACTTACCGGTAGACTTCGATGAATTGACCAAAGTCGGTTCGATGATGGGCTCCGGTGGTATGATTGTCATGGATGAAGATTCGTGCATGGTGGATGTCGCACGATACTTCCTCAACTTCCTACAGGAAGAGAGTTGCGGGAAGTGCCTCCCCTGTCGCGAAGGATTGCGTACGATGCTCGGTATCCTCAACCGGATTTCCGAAGGAAAAGGGGAAATGAGCGATATCGATGAACTTGAACGTCTATCGCAAGTCATCATCGACACCTCGCTCTGCCAACTTGGTGGTAGTGCTCCCAAGCCTGTCCTCTCCACAATCCGTTATTTCCGGCAGGAGTACCTCGCCCATATCCGCGATAAACGATGTCCGGCGGGCGTTTGCAAGCCGCTGGTGTCGCATGCCATCGATGAAACCTGCAACGGTTGTCATGTCTGTGTCAAGGCATGTCCGACGGATGCGATTGTCGGAAATCTGAAAGAATATCACTACATCATTCAGGATAAATGCGAGCAGTGTGGCGGTTGCTATCAGGTTTGCAAATTCAACAGCATTAAACGGGTGAAGCGAGGCACGGGCGATGCCTTGCAGGAGCGGGCACGGGCGTTATTTAAAGCGCCGGTACCGAAGTCGAAACAAACCACTCAACCCGAAGCGGTAGCGTAGGAGATACTCAAATGGCGAAAGTCCACATTAAAATCGACGGACAACCAATCGAAGTAGAAGAAGATTCCTACGTACTGGAGGCGGCGCGTTCCCTGAACATCGACATCCCGACGTTGTGCTATTATCCTTACATGACACCATATGCCGCATGCCGTATTTGTGCGGTCGAAGCGCAGGATGGCAAAGGGTGGACGAAAATTGTTACTGCCTGTAATTATCCGGTGTGGGAAGGTCTTGAAGTCGCTACGAATACTCCTCGTGTAATCAATTCGCGGCGAACCAATCTTGAAATGCTGATGAGCCGTTGCGCTCCGGTTCCGGTTCTGACTGAACTCGCAAAGCAAATGGGTATCGACAAACCAAAGTGGGGATGGGGTGAAGACACCTGCATCCTTTGCGGTTTGTGCGTTCGTGTATGCGATGAAGTCGTCGGAGCTCACGCCCTCGCCTTCGGTGATCGTGGTATCTGGCGCTCGGTAACGACGCCGTTCGGTGAAGAGAGCAATGATTGCATTCTCTGCGGTGCATGTGCGACGGTGTGTCCGACCGGACATATCGTGATGGAGGAGATGGAGAACAAAGCTGTTGTCCACAAGGATTTATTTTTAGGCCCCAATTCAGCCATCACGCTCGATTTCCGGCAGGCAGTCCCCAATGTACCGCGCATCGTGACTGAGAATTGTATTCATTTCAATACCGGTGGTTGCGGTATTTGTTCACAAGTGTGTCCAAAGGATTGTATCGACTACGAGGCGAAAGACAGTATCGAGGAAATCGACGTCGGTGCCGTAATTCTTGCCACCGGTTTCGATAGCTTCGACCCAACCGTGATGAAACAATACGGGTACGGTAAATTCCCCAATGTCATTACTGCCGAGCAATTCGAGATGATGAACAATGCCGCTGGTCCGACCGGTGGGAAAGTGTTACTCGAAAACGGGGAGGAACCGCGCTCAATCGCGATTCTGCACTGCATCGGCAGCCGCGATGAAGATCACCACAAGTATTGCAGCCGTGTCTGTTGTATGTATGCATTCAAATTCTCCCACCTTGTCAAAGAAAAGACTACGGCGGAGGTGTATCAACTTTATATTGACATGCGCAGTTTCGGGAAAGGGTATGAAGAGTTTTACCAACGCATTCTCGACGAAGGGGTGAATGTCATTCGCGGTAAAGCGGCGGAAATCACCACCGCCAGTTACAAACAACACGAAGAAGGGCACCTCATCGTCCATTGTGAAGACACCCTCATCGGCAAATACCGCGAGATTCCCGTCGATATGGTAATTCTTTGTACCGCGCTCGAAGCGCGGAAAGATGCGAAAGAAACCGCCCGCAAATTCAATATCTCGACTGGTGCCGACGGTTGGTTTATCGAGGCGCATCCGAAACTTGCTCCGGTTTCCACTACGACTGATGGCGTTTTTCTCGCCGGTGTCTGCCAAGGCCCGAAAGATATTCCCGATACTGTAGCGCAAGGCGGTGCGGCAGCGGCACAAGCGATGAAGTTGTTATGCCAGAAAGAAATTTTGATGGATGCCGCATATGCGGTAGTGAGTGAGGAGTATTGCGGTGGTTGCCGCTATTGCAATGACCTCTGCCCATACAGCGCAATCGACTTTATTTCCGATAAAAAAGTCAGCCGCGTCAATTCCGCTCTGTGTAAGGCATGTGGCACCTGTGTTGCAGCGTGTCCCGCCGGTGCGATTGTCGCGCGCCACTTTACCGACGAACAAATTTATGCTCAAATCGAAGGGATGTTAATATGAACTTCGAACCCAAAATCATAGGCTTTCTTTGCAACTGGTGTTCCTATACCGGTGCCGACCTTGCCGGTACTGCCCGCATGAAGTACCCGCCGAATATGGTCGGTATCCGCGTCATGTGTAGCGGTCGTGTCGATCCCGGATTCATACTCGATGCCTTCCGGTGCGGTGCCGACGGTGTAATCGTCTGCGGTTGTCATCCCGGTGATTGCCATTATGTCGAGGGAAATTACAAGTGTATGCGGCGCATACCCCTCACGAAAAATCTGTTACAGGGAATGGGCATCGATCCAATTCGCTTACGTCTGGAGTGGGTGTCCGCTTCCGAAGGGGCACGATTCCAACAAGTCGTGACGGAATTTACCGAGCAAATTCGAACGGCAGGGCCGCTCAAATTGAAAGAGCTCAATTTCGATGCAGTCGCGTTCGAACATGACGCCGTTCGTGAAGAAAATTTAGTACCATCGGCAATTCATTAGGAGATTTTAACAAATGGAAAAACCCAAACTGGCTATCTATTGGGCGGCTTCCTGTGGCGGGTGCGATATCGCCATTCTCGATATCGAAGATGCCATTCTAACCGTTGCCGATTTCTTCGATTTGTGCCTCTGGCCGTGCGCCGCTGATTTCAAATACAAAGATATCGAGGCAATGCCGGACAAGTCGATTACACTGACTCTGTTTAACGGTGCAATTCGTAGCAATGAGAATTACCACATCGCGCAGCTCCTCCGCAAAAAATCAGTCGTACTGGTCGCCTTCGGTAGT
>CAZPUW010000048.1:0-11909 GCA_964589795.1 uncultured bacterium | reverse complement strand
CTGACTACGCTTGCTTATGATACTATCGAATATGTCGGGTATGAAGATATAATTTTAACGGTTCGGAACATCGGAACCGATACGCTTCATCTTTCTGGAACTCCAACTGTTGCCACTACCGGCGATTTTATTGTTACCGCGCAACCCGCTTCAGTTATCGCTCCCGGTGGTACTTCCGACTTTTCGGTCAGATATAGTCCGACGGTTTTGAGTGCAGCATCCGGGAATCTTACGATTGCGAATGACGACCCATTCCACAATCCTTATGTCATCAATTTGACCGGTTATGCCCTCGATCCGTTCATGCGTGTGAGTTTAGGAGCAGATTCCATCGCAAACAATAACGCAACCGTCGTATTAGACACGACCTTTATTGGAATTACTAAGTCCGCGACCTTTACAATTACCAATTATGGGAATTACGACTTGTCGCTTACATCCTTACCGACAGTTCAGGTAGTCGGTGATTTTTCTATAACATCGACTGCCGATGCGGATATTGCTCCCGGTGCAAATAGCAACTTTACTATTCATTGTTTACGTGCTACTCCGGGCTTAGCTATCGGAACTGAGATTATAGAATCCGACGATCCATTTAACAATACATTCACATTTCATCTGAATTGCTATTTCACACAACCACCGACTGCTCCCACCAACCTGCAAGTTGGTATCGTGGGAGGACATGCCGCATTGACTTGGTCGCCATCGACGGGGGCCGTGAGCGGATATTCGGTGTACAGCGATACTACCGGTTACTTTATACCCGATACCTTGACGTACCATAACCGATCTATCACTCTTCCCGTTGGAACAATAAACTGGACGGATCCCGCTTCACCGGTAGTGAGATACTATAAAGTTTCCGCATTCAGTACTTATGCCATGGGTAGCTCTTCGTCGCTTGGCGATCTCCGCCACGCCAGAATCGTTACAACACAATCCACCGACAGCGGTCAAAATGTGGTGAGTGCCAGCCGTGTACGTAAAGGGCATATTGGTATTGGACGGGTTATTATCCGGGGAAACAATTCGGGCGAAGCAAGCACAACCCGTCTTTTACCGAAATCGGCCGGTAACGTGAGTATGGGGAGTATGACAAAGAGCGGGCTTCAACAAAAGAAATAACTTTGACAGAGTAAATTGAAAACGGACAATTCCAAGATTGTCCGTTTTTTTATTCCAAATTTCTGCATGCTACCAGCGCCGGAAAGTGTTGTATCATATCCTTCAACATGAAACCTAAGTATTGCGGCCCACCACCACCTGTCCCGCTTGGCTGCTTCTCCTTACCAATAGTTTTCGCATACTCGTCTGCGCTGTTCGTACGATTCGAAGCGACTTGCAAGTGAACCTTTAAAAAGCTTTTTGAGTGATAACCATGAAAATAGTCATCACCTTCCATTAGGGCTATAATGACTTCTTTCAGATAGTTTGGCGCAGTTTCGTGTAGTAGGAATGAAGCACCGGTACGTGCGTTATTCATCGATTTTCTTCGCTGGTTTTCGACTTCAATTGTATTTTGTAAATCCTCTAAAAATATTTCAATTGCTTTACGGTCTAATTGTTCCGCGTTATCAGGTAAAATTTGTTTTTCTTCTGCCTTTCTTCTTGCTTCTTCAAGATTTTTGGTTAATTGCGTGACTGCGCCGGAAAAATCTGCTTTAGTTAGCAACGAAATTGCTTTAACTTCGTTTTTGCAGAACGAATGTAGCCGGCCGACTGCTTTGTGTGCCAACGAATCAACGTTATGGACAAACCAAAGTGGATGGGTAGGTGGAACTTGGCGTAAGACGCTGCTGGGCTTACCAAGAATTATTTCATCCGTTACCCGCACGATACGTTGTGAAGAATGTCTGTAGTGATGGCAGTATGTGTCTGCGGGAAAAAGCCGAATATTGAGCAAATTTGCTTTACCAAAGGCAATTTGTACCAACCGGTAGGAGATGCTCTGAAAACCACTCGCCGGAGTCAATACATCCCGAAACCGGTAAAATTCTCTTGGGTGAAATGTCTCACCTTTATTATTGCCGTCTTGTTTTAAGAAACCTATGATAGACGGTAGAACTGTCGCTGCGCTGTATCGGATGCGTTGTGCCGCAGTGTTTGCTGGAATCCAGAATTCTTCATTATCCCGACACGTTTCGAGAACAGCTTGATCGTCGCTCACTTTGCACAAAGCTTGGAATGTTTTACCGATGACGGTAAAATCGAATATCATCTGTTTGAATACAAGTTCGAATAATTGGTGAGTAATTATAAATATGCGTTCATCGGGAACGATTGTTCCCGGCTTTTGGCATCTGAGAAGTTCGTCTAATCCGATGTACCGGTTATAATCGAGGTTGAACCGTGCGGGTTTATTTGGGTCTGCTTCAATATTCGGATTGATGGCGTCTTTGTCAGTGAGTAATGGGTGTTCTTTTCGTTGTGCTTCATCGATGGAAAAGTTCCACCAATTTGAATCAATTCCATCCATCAGTTGCCTCCGGTACTTTGTTGGGAAAGTACTTGTGTACAAGTTGTTCTGCCTTCGTCCAATCCACTTCGACGATACTTGTTATTTCTTTACATAATGAGTTGAGGATTCCGTCGTTGAGGTCACCGCGTCGTCTCGCCTCGGAATAAGGGAACCGGTGGAATTGTATCATCGCATATTTTGGTAAATATCGTGGTCCAAACCGTTTTTCCAATTCGATATCAACCTTCTTTTTCAATAAAAACCGTGGGTCTGAAACTAAGTCACGCATTTCGATAAAATTTTCTAACGCCATATCCGCTAATGCATCCGAATTGGTCTGACGCAGTGTTTCATAGTCACTAAATGCTTTTTCACAGTCATCAGGAAATTGTTCGATACATTGGTCTAATATTATTGCGCTTTCAAAGGCGCAGTTCATTCCCTGTCCCAAAAACGGAACGACAGCATGTGCTGCATCGCCTAATAATACTGCTTTATCGCTGTAGTGCCATGGATTACATTTTATTGTAACGAGTGTTCCGGTTGGGTTGGTAAGAAACGTTTTTGCCAAATCCGGCACCAGCGAAATCACGTCGCGAAAGTTCTTTTCGAAAAACGCCATCACATCATGTTCGGTTTTGATGTTTTCAAAACTCTCGCTTCCTTCGAACGGGTAGAACAAAGTCCCGGTAAAACTTCCGTCTAAATTCGGAAGTGCGATGAGCATGAATTTTCCACGCGGCCAAATATGCAAGGCGTTTTTTTCCAATTGAAATTTCCCGTTAGCCCCCGCTGGAATAGCGACTTCTTTGTATCCATATTCAATGTACTGCTGAGACAGATTGAAGCGGTGTAACCGGCTCATTTCGTGTCTGACTATCGAATTTGCTCCGTCCGCACCGATAATTGTTTCAGCATTCACGTTTCTGCTGTTCTTAGTTACTGAATTCTTAAAAGTAGCGTTTCCTTTTCGAAGATCGACCGCCTGAATTTGTTCATGGAAAGCTACGGTCGCGTTTGTAAACTTCTCTACCGCCGATAACAAAACCGAGTTTAATACTCCGCGCGACACAGCGTAAATTGATTCACTCTTATCTTTTCCGTATGGTTGAAAAGATAATTCACCTGTTACCGAGTGCATCATCCTTCCATGCATTGGTATCGCAATATCCATTATTTCATTTTCCAATCCGGCAAGTTTCAATGCGTCGATTCCACGTCGTGACAACGCAAGATTTATTGAGCGACCGGTAAATGGCCCTGATTTCCTTAAATCAGGTAACCTTTCGAACAAATCGACTCGGTGGCCACGTTTCGCTAAATAAATTCCGAATAATGAACCGGCAAGTCCCGCACCGGCGATTACTATATGGCGGTTACGAGATGACACGTTTAAATACCTCCACAAAGCGAAATACATCGGTGAAACTGTTGTATAGCGGGACGGTTGCAACCCGGACTACATCCGGTTCCCGCCAGTCGCAAATAACACCTTGTTTTAAAAGCGAATGAAACAGTTCCCGTCCGTTATATGTAACGCGAATGGATAACTGGCAACCGCGGCGTTCTGGTTCGCGCGGTGTAATTATTTCAACATTATCATTCAAACACTTATCTATTAGAAAGAATAAATATTCCGTTAGTAAAACAGATTTGTTCCGTAGTGTTGGCATTCCTACTTCGTCGAATATTGCCATCGATGCACGAAGCGCGGCAAGTTGAAATATCGGTGGGTTGCTCAGTTGCCACCCCTCCGCACCATCCAGAACTTGAAAATTGGGTCCCATTTTAAACCGTGATTTCTTGTCGTGTCCCCACCAACCTGCAAACCGTGGCAACTTTGAGCTTTCATGGCGTTGGTGAACAAAAGCGCTTGCAATCGAACCCGGCCCGGAATTGAGATATTTGTATGTACACCATACTGCGAAATCCACATCCCAATCGTGGAGCTTTAAAACGATATTTCCCGCTCCATGTGCAAGGTCAAATCCGACAACGCACCCCTTTTTGTGTCCCAATTCGGTAATTTTACGCATATCAAAAACTTGGCCGGTGAGATAATTCACACCTCCGAGTAAAATTAATGCAATGGAGTCCCCTTCACGTTCGATAATTGAGAAAATGTCTTCATCATGGATTGCCGCATCTCCGTTGTGCGAACCCACTTCAATCAAACTGTCATCGATGTTATAACCATGATAGGCAATCTGCGACTTCACGGCATACTGATCCGACGGAAAGGCATTTGCTTCAATAAGAATTTTATGACGTTCCGGAGTTGGTCGGTAAAACGATACCATTAAGATATGTAAATTCACTGTCAACGAGTTCATCGTTACAACTTCACTTGGTTTTGCCCCGACCAATCGTGCGGTCGGTTCTGCTAACAATTCATGATAGGAAACCCATGAGTTTTTGGCGTGGAAATGCCCTTCAACACCGTATTTAGCCCAATCATCAAGTTCTTGTCCGATGGCCTGTCGAACCGTTTTTGGTTGTAGTCCTAATGAATTACCACACAGATATATGCACTCTTTTCCGTTCTCCATTTTCGGAATGAAGAATTTCTCGCGGTATTGCGCTAATGGGTCATTCTTATCCAATTGCTGCGCGAATTCGAGCGTGTCTTCAAAGTGTTCCATATTGTTTTTCAGTTAACTTCTTTGATTTTGTACAAAACCGGTCGCGATGGTGCGGCGTCGCTATGAAATGGTGCAACCTGCAAATTCAGAAAGTATTTTCCATCGGGGATGTAATTCTCGATAAAGACAAATTCGGTTACCGTTCGTAACGAGTGTAATTTTGTATCGACATCGCGACTTCCTTGCTCCACATTCCAAAATCTGTGATGTACGAACAGCTTTCCCTCATCGTATGTACGATCCAGCGAAGGGAAATCTACAAGCAAATGTAGTACTGGTAACTCACTAAGAAATTCAATTGCCTCCTTCGAGAAAAAAGGGGGAGGTCGTTGTTCGTATTGTCGTGTGCGCTTGGATATATCATTCGGCAGCGTACGTATAACAATTGCTTCCAGCCATTCCGGAGTGGTTCGGTTGATTTCTTCTAACTGAGCTAATGACTTTCGTGTTATCACCCAATCGGTTTTTTCGAGTGGTGGAGTATAGGTATCACCACAATCTTCTCCATTGACTGGTTGCACGGTGATTACGACTGTCGGGCATAGCGAATGGCTTAAAGTATCGTAAATCGAAATCCGTTCAAGTGATATGTGGCCCACACATTCTGTATGTGTTCCATTGCAGTGGGGTATCAATTGGATTGCTTCGAAATTACAACTCCCACCGCGTCTTGTATCACCAACCAATCCATCGGTCTCGACTGCCTTGGCAGTCGCGATAGGTATATTGTACGTATTCGGCTGCGCTTCGTTGAACTTCAAAGGAATCGAAATATCGTATGGCGTTTCAAGTACGACAAAATAATTACGTCCACCAATTTCAAGTCGCATATTCATCGTTGAAACCGTTTGCGGTCAAGCTGTAACCACTCTAACGCTGTACCGCTTAATAACCGTTCTTTGGTCGGCTTATCAAGTTGTGTCATCAAGTGAATCAAACTTCCCGGAACATGTTCTCCAAGCGGAAATGGATAATCCGAACCCATCGCAAGTTTGTCTTTTCCGATAAGTTCCAATAAGTATTGCAGCATCGCTGAATCGTGTACGAGGGTATCGAGATAAAACTTACTTAAGTACGAACGCGGGTTAATCGAACTTGTTACCGCGCATAAATCGGGACGAACTTGGAATCCATGCTCAATTCGTCCGATAGTCGCTGGAAATGAACCACCGCCATGTGCGAACGCAACCCGAAGTTTAGGTAACCGTTCGAATACGCCTCCGAAAATCAACGAACAAATTGCCCGCGATGTTTCCGCTGGCATTCCCACTAACCACGGCAACCAATATTTTGGCATATCAGTTTTACCCATCATCTCCCATGGATGAACGAAAATTGCCGCTTGAAGTTCTTCCGCTACTGAAAAAAACTCGAAAAGGGCTTCGTCGTCAAGATTCCAACTATTAACATGCGAACCAATCTCGATCCCACACAAACCCAACTCATTCATACACCGTTCCAGCTCACGAATTGCGAGCTTAGGGGATTGTAACGGCACGGTTCCCAACCCGGCAAATCGATGTGGAAAATTGTTGCAGACTTGAGCAATATGGTCGTTCAGAAAACGGGAAATATCGTATCCATCTTCCGGTTTCGCCCAATACGAAAAAAGCACGGGAACCGTAGATAATATTTGGACATCGACGTTACAACTGTCACACTCTTGAATCCGGTTTATCGGATCCCATAAGTTTTTTTGAATATCACGAAAGTGCTTTCCGTCGATAGTCATACGACCGCAACCCGGTTCGTGGTGTTCCAACGAAACGAAACCATTATAACCGAATTTTGTCGACCAATCGGGTAACCGTTCGGGGAGGATATGCGTATGAATGTCGATGGTTAAAATGTGGGTAGTATCGTTCATTTTGCCGGCATGACCTTGCCGCAATGTTTGCAGGTACGCAGCGATTCGTTGCTGTTGTATTTATCGATAATTTCTTTCAATTGAATCGCGATGTCGGTCAGTGTAAAGTATTCTTCATAAACTTTTTCGCCGCAATTGTCGCAAACCCAAATTAAGCCGTCTTTCATACCGGGCAACCTTCTTGCTTCCATTACCAAGCCGATGGTATTGGGTGGTCGTTGCGGGGAGTGGGGGACTTTGGCAGGCAACAAAAATATTTCCCCTTCTTGTATAGGAATTTCTACGCGCTTACCGTCATCTAATACGCGAAGGACAATATTTCCCTCAATTTGGTAAAAGAACTCTTCGGTTTCGTTGTAATGAAAATCGGTACGGGCGTTTGGTCCGCCAACTACCATCACAACAAAATCGTTCGCTTCGGTGTAAACACATTTGTTGCTAACCGGTGGTTTCAGTAAGTGCCGGTTGTCGTCGATCCATTTTTTAAAATTTATTGCGGCCAATTTACTCATCATTCCCCCCGAAACGCGCAAACAACTTGGTCTGCGATTCTATTACTTTATTCGATTATAGCTATGCATTTCAATTCAATTGCAATCGGTGTCGGTAAACAATTGATTTCTATCGTAGTCCGGCATGGTTGACACTCTTTGAAATATTCCGCATACAACCTATTGTATGTAGAAAAGTCATCTTTCATGTTTGTCAAAAATACCGTTACATCCACAAGATTATCCCACTTTGATCCTGCCTCTTCAAGGATACTACGCACATTACGAAACACCGAGTGGCATTGCTTTTCGATGTCGTAGGATACAATATTGCCGGTCGCATCCAACTCGACGCCGGGAATATTTGGATTTCCCTTTTCACGCGGCCCGACTCCCGAAAGAAACAACAAGTTTCCAACTCGGCGGGCGTGAGGATATAACCCTACCGGGGCCGGTGCAGATTTACTGACAATGATTTCCTTCAAAATTGTATCCCCACATTCTTCGCTGAAGTAAAAAAGCGCAATGCTTCCCAACCCCCTTCTCGACCTACACCAGAATCCTTTACACCGCCGAATGGAGTACGTAAATCCCGAACCATCCAGCAATTCACCCAAACAATCCCGGATTGAATCCGCTGCGCGATATGGTGCGCACGCGATAAATCATTCGTCCATACCACTGATGCCAATCCATACTGTGTACCGTTAGCGAGCTCTAAGGCCTGTTCTTCATTTTCGAATGGTGTTAATGTCACTACCGGGCCGAATATTTCTTCTTGATTCGTTCGGCAGTTTGCTGACAACCCCTCTATTACCGTTGGTTCGATAAACCATCCATTTTTACAAATTCCTTCTCCAATTAATGGTTTACCGCCGGTGAGAACCGTACCCCCTTCGGATTTTGCCAACTCGATGTATGAAAGAATTTTATCGAAATGTGTTTGCGAAATAACCGCACCCATGTCTGTTGTTGGTTCGCTAGGGTCGCCTATTTTCAGAGCTTTTACTCGTTCGACGTAATCGTCGCGGAATCTGTGATATATTTTTGTGTCAACCAAAATCCTTGAACCACACAAACAGATTTGCCCCGAATTAGCAAACGAGGAACGAACAGTAGTTTCAAGCATTTCGTCGTAATTGCAATCATCAAAAACCAGAACCGGATTCTTCCCCCCTAATTCCAGTGAAAGCTTTTTGAACATTGGTGCTGCAACCCGTGAAATTTCTGCTCCTGTTTTTGTTCCACCGGTAAATGATATCAGCGGAATCTTGGGATGGGAGGAAATTGCCGATCCGACTTTATTGCCATACCCGTGGACGATGTTGAGTACCCCCGCCGGAAGCCCCGCATCATTACATATTTCACCCAGTAGAAATGCGGTTATCGGCGTCAGTTCTGATGGTTTACCGATGACGCAATTACCCGCAGCCAGTGCCGGTGCAATTTTCCAAGTAAACAAATAGAGCGGGAGATTCCACGGCGAAATGCACCCTGTGATCCCCACGGGAGAGCGTAATGTGTAGTTAAGAAAGTGTTCACTGGTTTGGTGTGTTTCGCTTGCATAGTGGACTATCGCCGTTGCGAAGAAACGGAAATTTTGTATTGCTCGCGGGATTTCGATTTCGCGTGAACGTGTTATCGGCTTACCGCTGTCCCGTGTTTCAACTTGTGCGAATTTTTCCAGATTTTGTTCGATAAGGTCGGCAACCTTGAGCATGACCCGGCAACGTTCTTCTGCACTACGTGACGACCAGCATTCAAATGCTTTCTCTGCCGCAGTAACCGCAAGCTCAATGTCTCGTTCATCCGAATCGGGAACAAGCGTAATTGTTTCTCCGGTAGCGGGATTCAACGTATCGAAATACTGTCCCGACACCGGAGGTGTATCGACACCGCCGACGAAATTAGCAAGTTTCTGCATGAGCACTCATTACTAAAGACAACTGAGCCGTCCCCCATCCACCGGAAGATTAATGCCATTGACATATCCCGCCGCTTCAGATACCAGAAATGCTACCGCCGAGGCGATTTCTTCAGGTTGTCCGAATCGGTTCGTAGGGATATCTTGTATCATATCTTTTTCGACTTCTTGTATACTTTTTCCACTCTGTTTCGTTTTGCGCTCGATAAGAGAATTCAGGCGGTCTGTTCGTGTATAGCCGGGAAGAACATTGTTAACAGTGATGCCAAATGCACCTAACTCACCGGCAAGAGTTTTCGACCAGCTCGCTACTGCGCCACGGATAGTATTTGAAACACCTAATCCCGGAATCGGCTGTTTTACTGATGTCGAAATAATATTTACAATCCTGCCAAACCCGGCTTCTTTCATTCCCGGTACAATTGCTTGTACCAAAATTTGATTACACAATATGTGATTCGAAAATGCGCTAATCAGTTGCTCCGGTGCGGCCACAAGAATGGTTCCCGGTGCTGGTCCCCCCGTATTGTTAATCAAAATATGAATTGGATGGTGAGCGGCAAGTAACCCTGCAACTTTCGATTTGAGTTCTTCGGGGTGGTTGAAATCCACAACCAAATAGGTATGTTTTTGACCGGAAGAAATATCAAGTTGAATTACAACTTCCTTGAGTTTTGACTCATCTCGTGCGACTAATATAATGTTCGCTCCCAACTTCGCGAGTTCTATGGCGACTGCCTTTCCGATCCCGCGCGAGCTGCCGCAAACCATTGCATTTTTTGAAGTAAGGTTTAGGTTCATAGTAATTCATCGGTTGACTGGAAGCCGATATCTCCTTGTAATAAGTATGATACGTGAGAATAGACAATCGTGTAGTATCAACGCAATGCTTTGTTCAATAAGTTTAATTTCTTCCCCGATTTAAAGTCGGTCCAATTTTGATTTATGCTGCTTCATTTTTCATGAAATCACTTAAACCATTGCAATTACCAAATCCTCATGTTACCATAAATGTGATCCATTTCCACTGAAGGTAATCGGGTAAGTTACTTGTAAAGAAAAGAAAGGAAAGCATCATGCGCAGAGTTGGACTTACAATGTACGTATTCTGTATGATAGCATTTTTTACTGTTACTCTTCCGGTATTTTCTCAGCCCCTCACCGGCACTAAAACCATTGGTGGTACGGAACCGGATTACGCCTCGATTTCTGCCGCAATCCAAGCCCTGAATACGCAAGGCGCTGGTGGAAATGTGACGTTCTTAATTCGTGGGGGTACCTATAACGAGTCGCCCGATTCTTTACTCGCATCTGCCACAACTGGACCCAATGCCCGAGTTGTATTCAAACCATCGGATACGTTAGGCATCACCATAAACATCACTTGTACTGCAAGCGCTACCACGGCATTCAATTTTATCAACGCCCCATACATAACATTCGATGGTTCACATCCCGATTTACCCGGTCGAAATCTGATTACTGTAAATTCTCTCACTTCGAATGGATACAATAGTTTTAGATTCTGTAATGGTGCCAGCCACATCGTTATCAAGAACATTAACATGTCGGTCTCCGGAGCATTGACCAATAATCAGACGCGTCCAATATGGCAGTACCTGACTACCAACTACACGCCGCAAGCAAGCGCCGATAG
This sequence comes from uncultured bacterium, assembly GCA_964589795.1. Taxonomy (GTDB): domain Bacteria; phylum Electryoneota; class JAOADG01; order JAOADG01; family JAOADG01. The sequence goes on along the minus strand of CAZPUW010000048.1, from coordinate 867 downwards.
CGACAGTATCATGTTTTGCCGTATATCGGGTGGTTACTATGGGATGTTCCTCAGCGGGCTCAACTCGCCTGCGATTTCCGCAAGTAATTGGTACATTCACGGAAACAAAATTGTCGATTTCGGCATGTATGGAATATATATCAGTGCGATGAATTACTACTTCCAAATCGATTCGAATGAAGTCTACCGCACTACGCCGGGTACAAGCGGAAGTTCTTATGGAATCGCGCATACCAATGCACTATCGACTAACAACAGTTTTACCCGGAACTATATTCACGATTTGAATTGCATATCCAATACGACGATTTATGGTTTCTTTATTCAAAGTGGTTCCGGCTTACTGTTTGCGAATAATATGATAAACCTCACCGGTCCTTCCGGTAACATATACGGAATGGACTTATTACCACCCGGTTGTAAGGTTTTTTACAACACTATTCAACTTAGTGGCGTAACGTCAGGGAACAGTTCTTCGTTTGGGATATTTATTAGCGGTAATTCAACCGACTCGGTCGCAAACAACATCATAATCAACGACCGTACTGGCGGGAACACGGCTACCTATCATGCTGCCCTCTTCTTTTCCGCTACGCCTCCGGTTGCATATTGCGACTATAATCTTCTGGCCGCTGGAAATGACTCGGTAGGGGATAATCGCTATGTCGTTCGGTACTTATTGAACAACTACAACACCCTCAACGACGTTCGACAAGTGGGTACATATATTTGGGATACTCACTCTATCTCGTTCTATCCCACATTTGTGAGTGCCACCGATTTGCATCTTTCTACGGCTGTTCGCCAGTCCGCGGAATCTGCGGGAACACCGATATGGAACGTAACCACCGATTACGATAACGACAC